>NZ_JAXGFR010000031.1:0-18882 GCF_041008775.1 Pseudophaeobacter sp. C1-32P7
AGACCGTGCTGGTAGGCAATCGGCGCCTGATGGACGAGGAGGGTATCGACGTCGGCACCCTGACGGCGGAGGCCGAGCGCCTGAAGGGCGAGGGCCGCACGGTTGTGCATGTGGCGCAGGGCGGACGGATGCTGGGCCTGATCGCCATCGCTGATGCGCCGCGTCCAAGTGCGATGGCCGCGGTGGCTAAGCTGCGCGAACGCGGCGTCGAGGTGGCGATGCTGACCGGCGACAACGAAGGCACGGCGCGCCGCATCGCGGGCGAGCTGGGCATCGACATGGTGCTGGCCGACGTGCTGCCGGGCCAGAAGGCCGAGAAGGTGAAAGAGCTTCAGGCGCAGGGCAAGAAGGTCGGCATGGTCGGCGACGGCGTCAACGACGCACCCGCGCTGACCCAGGCCGATGTCGGATTTGCCATCGGTGCGGGTACGGATGTAGCGATGGAAAGCGCCGATGTCGTGCTGATGAAAAGCGATCCCTACGATGTCGTGGGGGCCATCGAGCTGTCGCGCGCCACCTTGCGCAAGATGCACCAGAACCTGTTCTGGGCCGTGGCCTACAACGTGGTCGCCTTTCCGATGGCGGCAGGGGTGTTTTATCCGTTGATCATCAGCCCCGCCGTGGCAGCACTTGCCATGTCGGGCAGCTCCGCGCTGGTGGCGGTCAACGCGCTGCTGCTGAAACGAACGCGGCTGGAAGGTATTGGTGCGGGCAATAGTGGGTCCGCCAGCGGCGGCGGTCAGGGCGATGCGCAGGCAGGCCAGGTGCCGCTTCACGCCGGACACTCGCAGAAATCACATTGAAGGGGGGGACTTGAGATGTCTGACACATCATCGACCAAGACACCGGACGGGAAGGGCATGGCGGCACGGTTTCCCACCGCCTATTCCATCCTGTTCGGGCTTATCATTGTTGTCGCGGCGCTGACCTGGATTATCCCTGCGGGCCAATATGACCGCGCCATGAACGAAGAGGTCGGCCGCGAGATCGCGGTGCCGGGTACGTATCAAACGGTCGAGCCCAATCCACAGGGCTTTGTCGATGTGATGCTGGCGCCCGTCGCCGGGTTCTACGATCCCGACAGCTATGCCGCCAATGCGATCGACGTTGCTTTGTTCGTCCTGCTGCTAGGCGGCTTTCTGGGCGTGGTGAATGCCACGAATGCCATCGACACCGGCATCCAGACGGCGATGGTGCGGCTGAAGGGGCGCGAGATCTGGATGATCCCAATCCTGATGTCGCTCTTTGCCCTGGGCGGTACGACCTATGGCATGGCCGAGGAAACGCTGGCCTTTTACGCGCTTCTGATCCCGGTGGTGATCGCAGCGGGGTACGATTCCGTGACCGGCGTGGCGATCATCCTGATCGGTGCCGGGATCGGCACGCTGGGATCGACGATCAACCCCTTCGCCACGGTGATCGCGTCTAACGCGGCAGGCATCCCGTTCACGGATGGTATCGCGCTGCGGCTGGTCCTTCTGCTGGGCGGCCTCGCGATCTGCGTGGCCTACGTCATGCGCTATGCCTCGAAGGTCAAGGCCGACCCGGCCCGGTCCGTCGTCGCCGCGCAACGCGACAGCGACCGGCAGTTTTTTCTGAACGAGACGGATGCAACGTTCGAGGAGCCGAAGCTGAGCGGAACTCAGAAGCTGGTCCTGATCCTGTTTTTTGCGACCTTTGCGGTGATGATTTGGGGTGTCTCCAGCCAGGGATGGTGGATGGCTCGGATGGGCGCGCTCTTCTTCGGCATGGCCATCGTCGTCGGGCTGGTCGCCCGCATGGGGGAGAAGAAGCTGACGTCGTCCTTTGTCGACGGAGCGAAGGATCTTCTGGGAGTTGCGCTGGTGATCGGTCTGGCGCGCGGCATCGTGGTGATCATGGAGCAGGGCCTGATTGCCGACACGATCCTGAATAGTGCCGCCGATACCCTCGGCGGCCTGCCGGAAGTCGCGTTCATCAACCTGATGCTCTGGATCGAGATCGGGATGAGCTTTCTCGTGCCGTCGTCGTCCGGCCTGGCCGTCCTGTCGATGCCGATCCTTGCCCCGTTGGGGGATTTCGCGGGGGTCGGCCGTGATCTCGTGGTGACGGCCTATCAATCGGCGAGCGGACTCGTGAATCTGATCACGCCCACCTCTGCGGTTGTGATCGGCGGTCTGGCCATCGGGCGCGTGTCGTTCGACCGCTGGGTCGTCTTCGTCTGGCCCCTGCTGCTGATCCTCGTCGTCTTCATCTCGGCCGGGATCAGTCTGGCCGCCATTCTCTGATTAGAAAGAAGGAGGCATTCCAGATGTCTGAACCGAAATTGGGCGTTCATTCCGAAGCCGGCACATTGCGGCAGGTGATCGTGTCGCCACCCGGCCTGGCGCATCGCCGTCTGACGCCGGACAACCGTGAAGACCTGCTGTTCGACGATGTGTTCTGGGTCAAACAGGCGATCAAGGATCACGCCGTCTTTGCCGATATCATGCGCGGCGAAGGGGTCGAGGTGTTGGATGCGATGGTGCTGCTGGGCGAGACGCTGGACATTTCCGAGGCGCGCAAATGGGTGCTTGATCACCGTATCACCCGCAATGACGTGGGCGTCGGGATGCGGGGCGATCTGCGTGCCTGGATGGAAGCCCTGCCCGGAACCGATCTTGCGCGGTTTCTGGTCGGCGGCATCACGGTGGACAATCTGCCGTTCACGCCCTCCGGCATGTTCGGCAGTTATCTCGGCCCGCACGGTTTCGTGCTGCCGCCGCTACCGAATTTCATCTTTACACGCGACAATTCGGCCTGGGTCTATGGCGGCGTCAGCCTGAACCCGATGCATTTCGCGGCGCGGCGACCCGAAACGCTGCTGATAGCAGCAGTCTACCGGTTCCATCCGACATTCGCGGGTCGGGTAAGGGTCCTGTTCGGCGATCCGACGCGCGAGTTCGGCACCGCCACGCTGGAAGGCGGTGACATGATGCCCATCGGCCACGGTGTCGTCATGGTCGGCATGGGCGAACGATCGACGCCACAGGCGGTGGGCCAACTGGCCGAGGCGTTGTTCGAGGGTGGCGACGTGACGCGCGTCATCGCCTGCCAGATGCCCAGTTCGCGCGCGGCGATGCATCTGGACACCGTTTTCACCCATTGCGGGGGCGATGTGGTGACCACTTTCAAGGAGGTGGCGGATGCGATCACCTGCTATGACCTGCGCCCGGGTGCCGGCAAGGCTGCGCTCGATATCCGCCGGGATGCGCGCCACATATTCGAGATCACCGCTGAAATTCTGGGCCACAAGAAACTGCATCTGGTGCCCACCGGCGGTTCTGATGCGGCCGAGCAATCACGCGAACAGTGGAATGACGGCAACAACGTGCTGGCGCTGCGCCCCGGCGTCGTCATCGGCTATGACCGCAACGACGATACCAACGCCGCACTGAAGGAGGCCGGGATCGAGGTGCTGGCCATCCCCGGTGCCGAACTCGGCCGGGGCAGGGGCGGCAGCCACTGCATGAGTTGCCCGACGATCCGCGACGCAATCTGAACCACCGACGATAAGGAAATCCCATGTCCTACAATCTGAGAAACCGCCATTTCCTGGCCCTGCGCGACTTCGCGCCGCAGGAAATCAGCTTCTTGCTGAAACTCTCCGCCGACCTGAAGGCGGCCAAATATGCGGGCACCGAAGTCCCGCGTCTGACCGGCAAGGAGATCGCCCTGATCTTCGAAAAGGACAGCACCCGCACCCGCGTGGGGTTCGAGGTCGCGGCCCACGATCAGGGCGCGCATGTCACTTACCTCGGCCCCTCCGGTTCGCATCTGGGCAAGAAGGAAACGGTCAAGGATACCGCCCGCGTGCTGGGCCGGGTCTATGACGCGATCGAATATCGTGGATTTGGTCACCCAATCGTCGAAACGCTGGCGCAATACGCCGGGGTGCCGGTCTACAACGGGTTGACAGACGAGTTTCACCCGACCCAGATCCTCGCCGATTTTCTGACCATGCAGGAACATTCCGACAAGCCGCTGCGCGAGATCGCCTATTGCTTCCTAGGCGACGCGGGCAACAACATGGGTGACAGCCTGCTGATCGGCGGGGCCAAAATGGGTATGGATGTGCGGCTCAGCGCGCCCGAGAGCCTGTGGCCGGGCCAGGCGATCCGCGACGAGGCAGATGCCATCGCCGCGCAGACCGGCGCACGGATCACGCTGACCGATGATATGGAAGCCGCGGTGAAAGACGTCGATTTCGTCTATACCGATGTCTGGGTGTCGATGGGCGAGCCGAAAGAAAAATGGGCGGAACGGATTGAGCTGCTGACGCCCTATCAGGTGAATGCCGACGTGATGGCCAAGACCGGCAATCCGCGCACCAGGTTCATGCATTGCCTGCCCGCCTTCCACAATGCCGAGACCGAAACCGGCGCCGAGATCGCCGAGCTTTTCGGCATCTCCGCGATGGAGGTGACGGAAGAGGTGTTCGAAAGCCCGGCCTCAATCGTATTCGATCAGGCCGAGAACCGGCTGCACACCATCAAGGCTGTGCTCGTCGCCACGCTGGGGTCTTAGCGCCATGCTGGTTGTCGCAGCCCTGGGGGGCAATGCCCTGTTGCGCCGGGGCGAGCCGCTCACCGCCGAGGCGCAGCGGACCAACGTCGCCGGTGCGGCAGCTGCGCTGGCGCAGATCATCCGCGCCGGACACAGGCTGGTCATCACCCACGGCAACGGCCCGCAGATCGGCCTGCTTGCGCTGCAGGGCGCGGCCTACAAGCCTGACGAGGCGTTTCCCCTCGACGTGCTTGGTGCCGAGACCGATGGAATGATCGGCTACATGATCGAACAGGCGCTCGAAAACGCACTCGGTCACGACCGCGCGGTGGCCACGCTGCTGACCCAGATCGAGGTCGACCCCAAGGATCCGGCATTCGACAGGCCAACCAAGTTCATCGGCCCGGTTTATGACAAGGCCGAAGCTGAGCGGCTGGCCGAAGCGCGCGGCTGGAGCATTGCGGCCGACGGTGCGCATTGGCGGCGTGTTGTGCCCTCGCCGATGCCGATGGACATTCCGGACTTGCGGGTGCTTCAGCTCCTGCTCGCGCAGGACGTGACGCTGATCTGTGCGGGTGGTGGCGGCATTCCGGTCGTCCGGCGTGCCGACGGTTCGCTGATCGGGGTCGAGGCGGTGATCGACAAGGATCACGCGACGGCGCTTCTGGCACACAAGCTGAACGCCGACGCGCTGTTGCTGCTGACTGACGTTGAGGCCGTGTTCCGCGATTTCGGCACCGACGCGCAATCGGCTATAAGGCATTTGTCACCGGAGGACGCGGTCCGCCTGGACTTGCCCGACGGCTCGATGGCGCCGAAGGTGGCCGCTGCCGCGACTTTCGTATCCGATCGGGACCGTTTCGCCTGCGTGGGTCGGCTGGAAGATGCGCTGGCCATGCTGGAAGGCCGCGCAGGAACAATGATCGCAAACACCTGAAACAAAGGAGGACATTCATGAAACGTCTGAAAGATAAAGTCGCCCTGATCACCGGGGGCGCGGCGGGTATCGGGCTGGAAACCGCGCGGCTCTTCCTGAGCGAAGGGGCCAGGGTCGCGCTTGTGGACCTCGACGAAGACGACCTGTCGGATGCTGCGCGGGATCTGGGTAATCCGGACGACCTGCTGACCATCGCAGCCGACGTCTCCTCGGTCGAGGATTCCAATAGATACGTCGCGCAGACTGTCGAGACGTTCGGGCGCATCGACGTGTTCTTCAACAATGCCGGCATCGAAGGCAAGGTCGCGCCGCTGGTCGATCAGAAGATCCAGGATTTCGACCGCGTGATGGCGGTCAATGTGCGCGGCGCGTTCCTTGGGTTGCAGCATGTCTTGCCCGTGATGACTGCACAGCAATCGGGTAGCGTGATCAACATGTCGTCGATCGCAGGCCTCAAGGGCAGCCCGAACGTCGCGCCCTATATCACGTCGAAGCATGCCGTTGTCGGTTTGACGCGCGCCGCCGCAATAGAGGCCGCAGGCCACAACGTGCGTGTCAACTCGGTGCATCCCTCGCCGGTCAACACGCGGATGATGCGGTCGCTGGAGGAAGGGTTCAATCCCGGCCACGGCGACGAAGTGCAGCAACAGCTTGCCGGCACGATTCCGCTGGGTCGTTATGGTGAAAGCTACGATATCGCCAATCTGGTCCTGTTCCTCGCCTCCGACGAGTCCGCCTTCATCACTGGGGCGCAGTATCCCGTCGACGGGGGCATGGCGGCAGGCTGATCGGTTCTCTGCCCGCATGGGTTTGGAACCTGTTGCTAGGGGGCTGTCAGGTCGCCGCAAATGTCCCGACCCCAAGCGCCGCGTTCGTACGCGCAATCGACGCCGATCCGTCGCGCTCGGCTTCCGTCAGGGCGCGGATCGCGTCGATGGTTTCGGGGATCACGATGGCCTGGTTGTCGACCATGTAGGCATAGAACAATTCGTCGCCCTCGACCTTGAGCATGTCCTCCCACAGAGCCACCTCGTAGAGGCTGTCGTTGGGGCGTCCGAGATCGGCCATCATCTCCTTGACCGCGTTAGGTGCGCCCAGCCCGTCCGCCATCCGGATCAACGCGATGCGCGACGAGGCTCGGAACGCTTCCAGTACCTCGTCCTTGGACGCCTTGCGCGGCATCCTGACCGACCAATAGTGCAGATGGGCAAGGGTCTGCGGCACCTTGACCGCCATCGTGATCACGTCGAGATCGGGATCGACGCTTTGTGCATCCGGGCCCTGATGGCTGGGAATCTCGGGTTCGGGGACAAGCGTGTTCATGATACCGCCCAGATGGCTTTCCCAGGGGTCGGTGGCGCGCCGCAGGAGCGTTCCGCGCGCTGAGCCAAGGAGCCCTGCAACCTTCAGCGCTGTGAGGGTGCGGACGATCGACGTCGTGTTGCAGGACACCACGCGGGTGCTGTCGCGGCCAAGCGCGCTTGCATAGTTCGCTTCGGCAACAAAGGAATGGCCGGTCACCTCGTGTTTTTCGCCACCATGAACGATGAACCGGATGCCTCTTTCGCGGTAGGTTTCCACATTGCGCGCGGCTATTTTTTTTGGCGTGCAGTCCACCACGATGTCGGCTGTAGCAAGCAGGTCGTCGAGCCCTCCGGCCACGTCAAGGTCGGCCTCTCGCATGGCCAGGGCGCGATCCGGGTCGGCGGCATAAAGCGCGAAACCCTTCGCGCGCGCCATGCGGGCGCGCCAGTCGGCGGTGACATCCGCCACGCCAACGAGGTCCATGTCCTCTTGTGCGACCACTGCGTCTGCCACACGTTTGCCGATCACGCCGTATCCGTTTACGGCAACTCTGATAGGTTTCATGTCAGTCATCTCGCTCTGTTGAATCCTGTGCCGGTCGAAATATCCTAGGCGGATTCGCCTGCCTCGACCTTGGCGATATAGTCGCGGGTCAGCGGAACCGCATCACGGCGCTTGGCAAGCTGGATCTGGAAGACCATCAACCTCCCGTTCCGGAACGCCATTTCGCAGACAGTCAGATAGAATTCCCACATACGGCAGAACCGCTCGTCGTAAAGCATGCGCGCAGTCTCGCGCTCGGCGGCGAACCGTTCGGACCATTGTCGCAGGGTCTCGGCGTAATGCAACCGCAGGACCTCGACATCCGTGACCCACATCCCCGACCGCTCTGCTGCCGCGATGGTTTCGGACAGCGTGGGCAGATAGCCGCCGGGGAAGATGTATTTCCGGATCCACGGATCGCTGCCGCCTTTGGGCGCCATCGTGCCGATCGCATGAACAAGAGCGACCCCATCGGGCTTCAGCACCCGCTGCAGGGTGGTGAAAAACGCATCGAATCCGCTGCGGCCCACGTGTTCGAACATGCCAACTGACACAACCCGGTCGTACTGGCCCAACTCTTCGCGGTAGTCACGTTTTTCGAAAGCGACCTGACCAGACAAACCTGATTGCGCTGCGCTGTCGCGGGCGGCGGCGATCTGTTCGGTCGACAGGCTGAGGCCGGTGACGCGGGCGCCGTGTTGCTGTGCAAATTCCATCGCCAGTCCTCCCCAACCCGAGCCGATATCGAGAACCTCCATCCCTGGCCGTAACAGCAGCTTTGCCGCGATGTGCTTTTTCTTGAGCGCTTGGGCCTCGTCCAGTGTTTCGTTGCCAGTCGGGAAGTAGGCGCAAGAGTATTGCCGGTTCGCATCGAGAAAAAGATCGTAGAGCTCGGTCGAGATGTCATAGTGATGTGCAACGTTCGCATGGGATCGGCTGATCGGATTGTGATGTAGCTTGCGTGCCATGAACGCGTCCAACCAGCGGACCAACCGCACGCCGGGCGATGCGTCGATGGCATCCATGTCCGACGTGCAAACCGAGAGCAGATCGCGCAGGCTCCCCGCCTCGATGCGCAGCGTCCCGTCCATATAGGCCTCGCCAAGCGCGAGGCTGGGGTTCGCAAGCAGTTGTGCTGGTAGCCCTCTGTCGGTCAAACGGACAGAAACGGCGGGTTCGCCGCCGGGGCCGAAATGCCATGTCTCGCCAAAGGGATCGCAAATGGTGAGGCGTCCGTTCTGAACGAGCCGGCGCAGCAATTTAGCGAGCAGCCACATGGTCGCCCACCCCGGCGCGAAACGTCCGGTTTCAATTTGTCCGGCTTCTCGTTCGAAGCCTTCGTCGGGAGAGGTTTCGCTATTGGACATGCTCGCTTGCTCCGTCTTGTTTTTCGTCGTCAGGCGGCGTCAACCGCCGCTTTCTGATAAAACAGACGAAAGACGACTAGGTTCATTACAGCGCAGCGGCCTGCCGACACGGTGCCCGCAGTGCACACGCGTACGTAGGCGGAACCCTTGAAAAACGGATCGGCGTGTCCTCGCTTGCGGACCATAGAACGCGATCCGTGAATTGCAGACACGCCGGTGAGAGAGGGTCAGCGCATCGGGGCTCAGTCCGTTGTTTTCGCTCCGGCGTCGTCCTTCATCGCTTGAAAACGCGCGCGGGCCTTTTCTGCTGCGTCGCAATCGCAATCAAGAAAGCCATGAACCGGGCAGGTCAGGCACATCTGTTCCAACCTTGTCTTCAACGCCTGCCGACCCCGGTGAAGACGGACCGTAAGGTTGTTCAAGGTGATGCCGAGGTCCTTGGCGACAGCCTCGCGAGGCTGCTCCTGAAGATCGACGCGCCAGATGACTTCGGCATAGTCCGGTCTGAGCGTCGGCAATAGCTTGTATAGACAATTACAAATCGCCTCATCGAGTTCATCGTCGAACCCGTCTTGGAAACTGTCCAGATCGGTCGGGGCCATCACCATTTCCCTCTGACGCTGCCGCGCAACCTTGCGACCGTAGTCCGCGATTGACGACGCCAGGATTTGACTGAGCCAGCCGCGAACGGCGCGTACATCGCGTAGTTGCTCGGAGCGGTCTATGGCCCGCAGCATGAACGTTTGCAGGACATCCTCAGCGGCTTCTGCATCACCCAGGCGCCGACGCAGGAAATTCAGGATATGTTGACGACCTTCCACCAGCGCGCGACGGACAGCGATGTCCGCATCTTTGGCGGCTGTGTCGGGCTGATCTGCCGTGGACAACCGATCATTCGGGTCGTGATTCATGATACACCTCTGAAGAGTAAGACGCCGAAGCATCGAGAACGTTACACTTTTTCGGGTGCTTCGGGTGACCTGATTGTTGGTGGTTTTGCTGTTGGGTATGCACAGGCGCGGTCTTTTGGAACCCGGGCCAACGGGCGTATGCCCAGGAATGCGTAAGGTTTCGGCTGCCGCAGCGTCTTCTTACTTCGCCCCTGAGTTGGCACATCGGAAAATTTCTGTAATTCCTGCCACTTCTGACTTGGAAAGGAAATCTCGATGTCGCCGACTGTCATAACCAAAATCGTTTTGGCCATGTTCCTGTGGGCCGCGTGCTTTCCGCTGATCACGGCCGGGCTGCAATACGCGCCGCATCTGACCTTTGCGACACTGCGCGCAGTTCTGGCCGGAGCAGCTTTGGTGGGTTTGGCCATGATTTTGCGCAGACCATTTCCGCGCGGCTCGCGGACTTGGTTGACCTTGGGGATCGTCGGGATTGGTGCGACATTTTTGGGATTTCTGGGCATGTTTCATGCAGCGGAATTCGTGTCACCGGGATTAGCTACCGTCATCGCAAACGCGCAGCCGCTGCTGGCCGCGATACTGGGTGTTTCATGGCTTGGCGAAAGACTGCCGAAGGTCGGTTGGGTCGGCCTTTCGATCGGATTCATGGGAATTCTCGTGATTGCCCTGCCGCAATTGCTTGATGGAGGGCAAGAGGGGTCGGCCATCGGCTTTGCCTATATCGTTTTGGCCGCGGTTGGGGTGACCATCAGCAACGTGGCGATCAAGTCCATCGCAGGCAAGGTCGACGGGCTATTCGCAATGGGTTTGCAGTTGCTCATCGGCAGTGTGCCGCTCGCCATCGCGGCCTTTGCGATGGAGGATCAAAGCGCCGTTCAGTGGAATGCGGTTTTCACCGCGTCGCTGGTGGGGCTGGCGCTGTTCGGCTCAGCGCTGGTGTATTGGCTCTGGTTTTCCGTGCTTGAGGCAGTTGAGCTGAACCGGGCAATTGTGTTCAGCTTCCTCGTTCCGATTTTCGGCCTGACAATTGGTGCGATGTTCTTTGGGGAACGGCTGTCAGGAATGCAGCTTTCCGGCATCGCACTGGTGATCCTGGGCATACTGTTCGTCAACCTGAAGGACACGCCGCAGGACCCATGACCCCGGGGTCGGACCGTTTTCGCATGAGCGGAGGCGCGTTGGCCACTGGAGCTGTCCGAATGCCGCAGGACCCGGATTACGAGGGTGCCGCCATTAGTCGGCTTGGCATTGCAGGCGATGGCACGGTTGATCTGGATCAACGCAGGCGGGGGCTGGATGTGCGAAATCACCTACCAGAAAAGCTGCGGCATGGATCTTGCCGTCAATAGAAAGGCAAGGGAAATGAATGCGTTGACGGACATGCCAAGAGCGGAAACACCAAATGCAAGCATGGAGCGCGCCCTTCTTGACGGACGCGGAGCGTTCATGGGTTTTTTGGTCAAACGGCTTGGCAACCGCGCGGATGCAGAGGATGTCTTGCAAGAGTTCTGCATCCGGGTGCTGACGCGCAAGGATCAGCTCCGCGACGCGGAACGTATGGATGCGTGGCTCTACACAATCCTGCGGTCCACTTTGAACGATCACTACCGCAAAGGGACCCGGCGTAGCCGGCTGGCGGCGGCGGCGGCGCGCGAACCAGAGGAATGGATTGCCGATGCGCCCTCACAGATGGCGCGGCTGTGCACCTGCCATGGCGGGTTGATTTCCGAACTGTGCCCGGCGGATGCCGAACTGATCCGGCGCATCGATTTCGGCGAAGAAGATCGCGAAAGCGTGGCAGCCGATCTGCGGCTTAACCGCAACGCACTTGGTGTCCGGCTACACCGGGCACGCACTGCTTTGCGCGAGGCGCTTACAACGCATTGCGGCAAGTGCTGCCAAGAGGACCGGGACGATTGTTACTGTCCGCCCGAGGGCTGCGAGAACGACAAACACGAGACTGATTGCGAAGAAGAGGGACAACTATCCTGATCGCAGCGAAGTCGGGTCTGTAACGATTTCCATGATCCAGCGTCTTCTTCTGTGAGTGTGCCCGAAGGCACAACCGCAGGAGAAATTGAACATGCCACGTATCACGTCGGATTGGAACTCGGGAGTACCCCGTCAACCATCATCCGATGACGATCTTCGCGTCTTTTTATCCCGGATGACCTGCGCATGTGCCGAGACTTCCGCGTACGCAGATGCCCCGATGGCACGCGCGTTGTTCAACCGTGTGGAAGTGATGAAACAACCCCCGACGCTTGCGGCACGCGCGCTGGGTATTGCGTCTCGCGATGCGACCTATCTCCTTTCCGGTCTGCGCGAGGATGTGGCGAAGGATTTCGTGCGTGTGATGCTCGCTGGACGACCCTCCATAGACACTACCAATCAAGAGGAAGCTGATGATGAATAAGAGCCTGCGCCTTGCGACAGTGACCCCGGAACGGTTTCTTGCACCCGTTTCCGGTAACGCAACGACCGCTAGTAACGTGCCTTACGTCCAAGACGCCTTTGAACGCTGGGTGCTGCTTCTCGACACGCTGCGTGAACGCGCCGACAATATGATCGCGCATGAGCGGCAGGGCATGCCGCCGCTTCTGGATTTCGATTACGAACTGCTGCTGGACGCACGCACCTTTGAGCGGTCGGCCAACTACGCGCTGCTCAGGATCACGCGGGTCGGCGACGATTGCTGGGACGATTGCGTGGACGAGGCCAAGCCGCCCGTGATCGTCATTGATCCGCGCGCCGGGCACGGGCCCGGTATCGGCGGCTTCAAGCGCGACAGCGAGGTCGGCATGGCGATGCACGAGGGCCATCCGGTCTATTTCGTGATCTTCTACCCCGAGCCCATGCCAGGTCAGACGCTGTCGGATGTGCATTATGCCTTGCGCGACTTCGTCTCCGAGGTCGCTCGCCGTCACCCGGACACAGGCCCCGTGCTCTACGGCAATTGCCAGGCCGGTTGGGCGGCCACGCTGCTGGCGGCGGATTGCGACGGTCTGACCGGTCCGATTGTACTGAACGGCTCGCCGCTCAGCTACTGGTCGGGCGAGGCGGCAAGCAGCCCGATGCGGATGATGGGCGCACTGTCGGGCGGGGCATGGGCCGCCCATATGATCTCCGATCTGGGGGACGGGCGGTTCGACGGTGCCTGGCTGGCACAGAATTTTGAGACCTTGCAACCCGAAAAGGCGATCTGGGACAAATACGCGAACCTCTTTGCCCATGCCGACACCGAACGCGAGCGGTTCCTTGAGTTCGAACGCTGGTGGAATGGCTACTACACGCTCAGCCGCGAGGAAATCCTCGGCATCACGCAGAACCTGTTCATCGGCAACCGGCTGGAACAGGGCGAGATGCAGCTGGATGCGCATTGCACCGTCGATCTTAAGCGCATCAGCAATCCGCTGATCATCTTCGCCTCGGACGGTGACAACATCACGCCGCCCGAACAGGCAATGGGGTGGATTGGCAAGCTTTATCCCGATACCGATGCGCTCAAGGCAGCCGGGCAGCGCATCGTCTATATGACGCATCCGCGTGTCGGGCATCTGGGCATCTTCGTCTCCGGCTCCGTCGCGCGGCTCCAGCATCGTGCGATTCTGGAAAGCCTGGACGATGTCGAGGCCCTTTCCCCGGGTCTCTACGAGATGGTGATCGACAACCCGTCGGGTGACCCGGACTGCGAGACCGGCGATTTTGAGGTGCGATTCGAACCGCGCGAGGTCGATGATCTGGGCATTGCATCGGACGATGCGGCCTTGAAACAAGTGGCGCAGATATCGCGGATCAACGAGGCGGTCTATTCGACTTTCGTCAGTCCTTGGATCCGCGCCGCGACGACCCCGGCCAGCGCTGAGGCGCTCCGTGCGCTGCACCCTATGCGCTGGACCAGAACGATGTTCTCCGAACAGGTGAACCCGTGGATGGCCCTGATCAAGTCCACCGCCGAAACGCTGCGCGAGACGCGTTCACCATTGCCGGACGACCACCCCGCGATCGTGGCCGAGCGTGCGCTGTCGGCGCGCACCGGCGAGGTTCTGGGCGCATGGCGCAAGGGACGCGATGCCTGGATCACCCATGTCTTTGGCGCGATGTTCGGCAATTTCCCGTTCGCCGCAGCAACCACACAGGCGGAAAAACCGTCGGCCTCATCAAAAAAAGGAATGAACAATTATGGAATGGCTTTTTGAAAACTGGGTTTTGGTTCTCGTCTTCGGCGGAATGGCCGCAATGCACCTTTTCGGGCACGGACATGGCGGACACAAACATGGCAAGTCGGCCAAGCGTCATGGTGCGCACGACAAGAAGTCCGAAGCTTCCGCCGATACCGAGGCAGTGTCGGAGGATGCCTGAATTCGACGCATGCTGCGATCCTGCGGAACTGCTTGATCTGTCCGGCCGGAAGGGTCTGGTTGTCGGCATCGCCAATGATCGCAGTCTGGCGTGGCCTGCTGCCCTGCATTTCCGTCAAGCGGGTGCCGAGCTCGCCATCACCTATGTCGATGAGCGCACCAAACCTCATGTGGTGCCATTAGCTGCACGTCTCGAAGCGCCGATCCTGCTGCCCTGTGACGTGAATGCGCCGCACGAACTCGACGCTGTCTTCGACGCCATCACGGACCGCTGGGGAAAATTGGATTTCATCCTTCATGCCGTGGGCAGCGTGCCGCCCGGCGACCTTCATGGCCGCCTGACTGACTGTTCGGCTGCAGGGTTTTCCCAAGCGATGCATGTGTCCGTCCATTCGCTGATCCGCATGGCGCATCTTGCCGAGCCCCTGATGAAAAGCGGCGGCAGCCTGATCACTCTGAGCTATCTGGGTGGCGAACGTGTGGTGGAGAATTACAACGTGATGGGGCCGGTCAAGGCGGCGCTTGAGGCCACCGTGCGCTATCTGGCTCACGAACTCGGGCCGTCGAACATCCGCGTCAACGCCATTTCGGCGGGACCCGTGATGACCCGCGCGGCGTCCGGGTTGACCGGCTTTGCGGGTCTTCTGGACGCGACCGCGCGAGTTGCCCCATTGCGGCGCAACGTCACGGCCGACGAGGTGGGCCGCGCCGCCCTGCTGTTCGCCAGCGACTATCCCGGCGGCATCACGGGCGAGGTGCTGCATGTCGATGCGGGTGTTCACGTCGAAAGCCCTGTCGCCGCAGCCAAAATGAACGTCAAATCGGAGAATTCACGATGATCAAAACCAGTGACAACCCCGGACAATCGCCCGCAACTGAGCGGCGCGATTTCCTGTATTATGCAACGGCCTCAACCGGCGCGGTTGCCGCAGGCGCGGCGGTCTGGCCTTTGATCAATTCGATGAACCCCTCGGCCGACGTGACCGCGTCCGGCACGGTCAGGGTCGATCTTTCCGGCGTCGAACCGGGCCAACGTATTACTGTGAAGTGGCAGGGGCGCCCGGTCTTCGTCTGGCGCAGGTCACCAGCCGCAATCGAGGCTGCACGGGCCGTCGATCTTAACCAGCTTCCCGATCCTGTTGACGAAGCGGGCGAGAATCCGAACGCAAGTGGCGAAGAGCAAGCACTGGATGAAAACCGCGCGGCGGGCGAGGATGGCGAGTGGCTGGTCGTTATCGGTGTCTGCACCCATCTCGGGTGCATTCCACTAGGGCAGGATGGGTCGGCGGTGGGCGAGTTCGGCGGTTGGTTCTGCCCGTGCCACGGATCGCATTACGATACCTCGGGCCGGATCCGGAAAGGGCCGGCACCACGCAACCTTGACATCCCGCCCTATAATCTGGGCGACGACCTGCAACTCGTTATCGGCACCTGAAGTGCTGAACCAGCCAAAACTCAAGAAGGAGACTATGACATGCAAGCCAGGGATATTATGACGATATCGGTGATCTCGGTCCCGCTAGAGGGACAAATCGAGGACGCGGTACGCTTGATGCTCGACCACAATATCAGCGCGCTGCCCGTCGTTGACGCAGAGGGCGATCTGAAGGGTCTTGTCAGCGAAGGCGACCTCATGCGGCGCGTCCGCGAAACAGACGGACCACGCCGGTCATGGTGGCTCGAGGTGTTGGGCGGATCGGGCGATGCTGCCAGGGATTTCGTGAAGCTCAAAAGCCACCGGGTCGAAGACGTGATGACAAGGGATGTGGTTTCGGTAGAAGAAGACACCAATGTCGCAGAGATCGCGCGTCTTCTGGAAAAGCACCGGATCAAGCGCGTGCCGGTGGTGAGTTCCGACAAAGTAGTCGGCATCGTAAGCCGGGCGAACCTGCTCCACGCCTTGTCGGCGCTTCAGGATGGGGCGCTGCCGGAGCCGTTGGAGGACGACCGCGTGCTGCGTGCAAAGATTGAAGAGGCTCTGAAAGAAGTGCCTGGTGCAGCGGTCAACCTCATCAACTACACCGTGCACAAGGGGAATGTCGCCGTCTGGGGTGTCGCCGACAGCGATTTCGAGGAGAATGCGATCCGGGTTGCCGTCGAAAACGTGCCCGGTGTCAGGACGGTTGAGGTCCATATGGGCCGCCTGCCGGCCTGGGCTTACGGGATCTGACTCACGTTGCGGAGATAAACCCGGCCTGTCAGGACGTCGATCGTATCGAGGAGGGTTCGTATGATGGCGCTAACGCCAGGTTCCGCCGACCCTGAAGACAATACGATTGAAATCGTCGGGGCTGGTCCCGCAGGTCTGGTCTGTGCAATCGTTTTAGCCAAGGCCAATCGCCGGGTCGTGGTGCGAGAGTGGCACGAAGATGTCGGCCATCGGTTCCACGACGACTTTCAAGGCCTTGAAAACTGGAGCGACGCACAGAACGTTCTGGACGAACTGGCTGATGCCGGTGTTGTCGCCGATTTCGATCATCGCGGTGCAACCGAAGGCTTCGTCTTCGACAGCCATGCAAAGGCCCACAGAGTGCATGGATCGAAGCCCCTGTACTATCTTTTGCGCCGGGGCAACGCACCGGGAACGCTTTACCGGGTCTTGCTGGATCAGGCCCGCGCGGCCGGGGCCGAGGTGCGATTCAACGATCGCGTGAAAAAGACCACGACCAACATGGTCCTGGCAGGCGGACCACGGCGGGCCGATATCATCGCCGTGGGCTACGTCCTTGACACCTCTATGGCCGATGGTGCGTGGCTGGCCTTCGGGACCGAGCTTGCCCCGAAGGGCTACGCCTATCTGCTCGTGCACCGGGGGCGCGGCACGGTGGCCAGCTGCATGTTTTCAGGTTTTCGCGATCAAGCGAAATATCTCGCGGCAACCGTGGAATACTTCAAGCGTCACGCGGGCCTGGAGATGAAAACGCCGCGAGGCTTCGGCGGTTTCGGGAAAGTCCGATTGCCGCGCACGCGATGCAGGATGGAAACCCGGTGATCGGCGAACACGCGGGTTTCCAGGACGCGCTGGCGGGATTCGGGCTACGCTATGCGATGCGATCCGAGCCCCTGGCGGCCCAAAGCCTGATCAGCGGCGTCGACTACAGGAAAGCCTGGCGTGAGGCGCTGCAACCCGGCCTGCGCGGTGGTGTCGTCAATCGGTACCTGTTCAACCGGACGGGCGCCCGCGGGATCGACTACCTGATCGGAAAGCTGGGATCGACCGACACTGGCATTGCCTTGGGCGAGGCATATCGGCTTTCATTGCCCAAGCGACTGCTGCTGCCGCTCGCCCGTTTTCACTACCGCAACCCTTTGGAGGACCGCAGTTGCAGCCATGAGAACTGCGATTGTGTCGGGTGCCAGCACGGCGCCCATGAAACAGCGAACACCTGACGGATGTGCAGTCTTGCCTTTTCGCGCTGCAAGCATGGCTCCGACATCGTGACGTCGATGTTGCGACCGAACCAGTGGGGCGGTAGGCCGCGATCATGAGCACCCCGCGCGCACCTCGCGAAAACTCCCTGACGATGCCACAGGCGCGGGCAGCGATGTGTGTGCCAAATCTGGGCGAAGGGTCGGGCGCTTTCCAGCTCTTTGTCGAGGGGGATGCCCTGTTCGATGCGATGATCACGGAGATCGAGGGCGCGACCGAAGCAATCTGGATGGAATCCTACATCTTTGCCACCGACGAAGTCGGCGCGCGTTTTGTCTCCGCCCTTGCAGCCAAGGCGCGAAGCGGGGTTGACGTTCGGTTGCATCTCGACGCTTTCGGTGCTGGCCAGCGGGATTTCGACAAGTTTCGGCGGGAATTGGAACGAAGCGGTGTGCGGTTTCGCTGGTTCCGCCCCTTCGATCTCCGACACCCGCTGCGATATTTCCAACGCAATCACCGCAAGCTTCTCGTCGTGGATGGCCGGGATGCCTTCCTGGGCGGTTTCAACATTCGCCGGTTAAACTCGCGTCGGCTTCATGGTGCAAGCCGCCAGCGCGATACCCATGTGCGTGTCCAGGGGCCGTTGGCGACGCTTGCCGCAAGTCATTTCATTCGACTCTGGCGGGAGGCCCGCCCGCTTCCGGCAAACGCAATTCCCGAAGAGGCCGACGGCATCGAAGGACTGCTGGTGCCTAGCTATTCGCGCAAGTGCCAGAAAAGGCTCGCCTGTCTGCATGCGGGACTGATCGGGATGGCACAATCCTGTGTCTATTTGACGTCGCCCTATTTCAGCCCGGGCACCGTGGTCGACCGGGCGCTTCAGGATGTCGCGCGTCGCGGCGTGGACGTCCGTCTGCTGGTGCCACGCAGAAGCGATCCCCTGGTCGCCGGCTGGGCGACGCGGGCGGCATATGCGCAGCTTCTCTCGGCGGGCGTGAGGGTCTACGAGTACTTGCCACGTCAACTGCATGCCAAGACTTCCGTCGTCGATAATGGCTGGTCGATCGTCGGATCGGCAAACCTCGATTACCGAAGCCTGTTCATCAATCAGGAGCTGGTCCTCTTTGCGCATGACCGCGTTTTGGCCGGGCAGTTGCAGGCGCAGTATCTGCGAGATATTTCAGATGCCCGTGAAATCACGCTTCGGACCTGGCGTTCGCGCGGCTGGCGCGCGCGTGGTTTCGAGGTGATCGGATGGGCCGCGCGGCGGCTGCTTTGACCGATAGCACCGGTCAGCCAACAGCCTGCCTGGATGCAGCAACTCTGTCTGCAATATCGACGCCTTCCTATGGCAGAGCGATACACTTGCTCCTGTACTAACGAAGACCGACAGGTTGCCAATCCCTGTAATGCTTCCGGTCGGGGCGCGTCTATAGAACGAAGCCAAACAAAAGGAGGTCCAGATGGACGACCGATCAACTTCTCAGACGCAAGACACAGCACAGCAAAAACAGGGCGGATGTTGCGGTGGCAAGACCGATGCGCAGCCGAAGGCAAATGTCGA
>NZ_JAXGFR010000032.1:0-17581 GCF_041008775.1 Pseudophaeobacter sp. C1-32P7
GTTCGCATCGCCGTGCTGAACGGCTACACCGCGCTCGGCATACCCGTCACTGTGGCCGTAGGATAGGTCCGTCCGGGGAAAGGGGAACCACGCTCAGACCCCGATTTGTGCAACAGCGCCGTCTTGAGATTGACGCCAGAACTACACTCAGGTCTTTTTCGTCACTTTTGGCTCTAATGACTAGGTGGTTCGAAAATTCAGCAGGTGGTTTTGCGTCATCCAAAACAACTGGGATCAAGTACCTTGAAGCATCAGTGTCAACCAGCATTTTAATGGCAAGCATTTCTCGGTCGGCAAATGAGGAGCTGGCGGAAATGTCACTCCAAATGACCACATACACTTCCGCCTCTGCTATAAGATCCTCCAGGAAAGACAGGACTGAGGTGCCCGCGCTTTTCTCCCTGAAGTTTAGTGAAATGACGTCATGCCCAACATCTACTAAAGCGTGTGAAAGTCGCTTAGCAAAGGGGCGGTCGCTCTTTGTGTGGCTAATGAGAATTTTCATTTTTAGTCTTCCCAGCACTGTGATCGGCATGGTTTAATGCAACGTAAGAATGTTCGGTAATGACACTCAGAGTGTTTCGAGTGCAACCTATATGCCTCTTTATTCAACTAAACGCAAATGGCAGGGCAATCAACACGTGGCCCGCTTCAAACTTCGTTACTCGCAACCAGCCGAGAAGTGCTGCGAACACCGTCCTGCTGGCGCGTTATTACTGCAGCGGGTCTAAGCTGCACATGCCGCGAAAGTCTGGTTCGTCCGCGTCCCCGCCGTTTAAAGGTGGTCGGCGGCTTCTCCTGAGGCGAAGGTCAGCTTTTCCTAGTGCGCCTGCGGCATGGATCGCTCGCCATGTCGCCAGATTCGCCGACTTTGCAAATGTCGCTATCTGCGCTCTGCTGCCGGAGGTCTTGTTGCGTTGATGAAGTGTCAGATCTTTTTGGCAAGATCCGCAGGCCAGTGCAGTTGGACCCTTGCGGCCCATTTCAGGCGCACATTCCACATGTTGTTGGCGCCAGGGTTAAGAGAAATCAGGTGAAATAGGCCGGGCTCATCACCTGCCTTCACCTGTTTCACCCAGCCCATTCCATCCTCATCTTCGCAGACGCAGCGATGGCCAACGATATCAGAGGGTACGCTGTCGTGGCCGTTGCGGCTGTAGAACAGGAGATCCCCGTCTGAATACACGGGTTCCATGCTGTCCCCTTCGACCTCGACGGCTACAATGCCAGTGGGGGTCAGGCCAGGGGGGCATTCTACCTGAGGGCCGCCTCCTTTCGGATAGGCGTCAAAGACTGGAACCTGAGCGCCTGCGCCGACCTTACCTGCAATGGCGATCGTGGGGCGATCCACAGGGGATGTATTGCCCTCCAGAAAGCCTTCGAGATTTGTGCCAAAGGACGCGGCTATGCGGACGGCATCGTCCACATTTGTCGACTTGCTTTTGCCCTGCGCGAGGTTTTTCAACTGTTCATAGGAGACGCCTGCATCCAGTGCGACCTGTCGCATGGATTTTCCGGTGGATTTGATTGCCGCAAGAAATGCGTCTCTGAAAGTTTGTTGCATGTGGGGTAATTTACCCCATTCTTGCTGGCTGCGCATGGCGTAAATACACCCTTGACCTATGGGGTAAATAAACCCCATTAAGGGGCATGGAACAGTTTCTTGAAGAGATCGCAGCCTACGCGGCTGCTGTGGAGCGAAGCCCGCAGCACATCTTGCGTCAGGCCATCGGCGCGAACTGGCGCCAGTGGAAAGCCTGGCAAGCGGGGCAGTCGAGCCCGACGCTGCATACCGTGGACAAGATCCGCCAATACATGGCTGACAACCCGGTGCCGGTGGAAGCGCGGGAGGCTGCCGCATGAGCCGCCCCCGTCTAACCCTGATTGTGAGCAATGATGTGCCATGCGAGCAGCCTGGCACGTCTGTTGATACAGCGTCTTGGTCAAATCGGTTTGACCCCTACGCGCTGAAATCCACCGCGGCGGACCTGTGGTCTGCCTATTTCCGCGAGCGCTTCAACAGCCCGCGGGAGGTGGCGCTGTTTTGTGATGTCAGTTTCCAGACGGCGCTGAACTGGTGGGGCGCGGTTACGGCGCCCACTAGCCATATCGCTTTGCTGGTGATGCTGACCGATCCCGGTGCGCCGGAGTTTTTCCAGGAAGAGATGAGGAGGGCGGCGTGATGGCGCAGATCCCTTCACCTCGCATTGCGCGGATCGCCTATCAGATTTGGTGGCTGATCGAGGACACTGCGGGGGAATGCACCCTGCGGGACATGGCCACGTTCACCGGGGCCTCGATCCATTCCTGCTCTCAGATCTGCCGGTATCGCGGCTGGAGCGGACGGTATCGCAAAATGGCGTGCAGCCATGCGGTGGACAATGGCCCGCAGATGATCGGCGCTTTCGATGATGAGCTGAGCATATTGAGCGGGGAGGCAGCATGACCGGATACTCTCCCACGCAGCCCGCTGGGCTGGAACCATTTTTTGAATGGATTGCCGAAATCTGCGTCCGTTTCCATGAGGAGTATGACGCCGCGCAAGGTGTTGGGGCCCATCTTTGGGCAGCTATCTGCGCAGAGCCAAACGATCCTGCTTCAGCGTCTCTTCCTCACCCAGAAGAAAGCGCCAGATCTGCGCTCGAAGTGGCGATTTTTTCTTCGCCACGGCCCGCCGAATTAGCTGGTGTTCGGCATGAGACACCCTTCCGGCAAGGAGAGGCCGTACAATGTTTAGGGCCGTTGCAAGCTCGTCGTTCTGCGCTTCGAGATATTCCACGCGCTGTTCCAGCTCTGCAATCCGTTCTTCAAGCATCAAACTCTCCACTGGCTAAAATCACTCAATGTATGGGTGAGAACAATAGCGGCACACGGCTGGAGTCAAGGTGATGGCAGCTGTCTGCGTAACTCCTGTGGGGCTTTTTATCGGGAGTGTAATCGAATGAGCCAGGACCGCGCATTCCGCATGGTCGAAGCCGATGAGCTTCCTGAGTATCCGCTGGGGGCCGAGGACCGGCTTGATAGCCACTACTTCATGGCGTGGGAGCGGCGGCGTTGGCTGAATTCTGACATGCGCCTGAAGGGCACGCCGGAGTGCCGCGCGCTCTACTTTGACCTGATCAACATCGCCTATGACCAGACGCCGGTGGGCACGGTTCCGCAGGATCTGGAAACGCTGGCCAAGTTGCTTATGGTCGATCCGGGTCACTTCCGGGCGCTGTGCAAGCTGGACTATGGCCCGCTGCACAAATGGACGCCCTGTATCTGCGAGGGCGGTGAGGTGCGTTTGATGCACCCCATGGTGTTGCGCACGCTGACGGAGGCGCTGTCTCGCAAGGAAGACAACCGCGCCAAGCACGAGGCCGCGAACGCGGCCAAACGGTTGCAGCGGCTCAGGATCACCGTGGCGGGCTATCATGCCGAGCTAGCAAAGAACGATGCAGCCATTCGCTGGATGGATGAATGGCTGGTCCAGGAGGGCTGCGAATACCGCAATGCCAGCTGGATCGAACGCGCGATGCGGTCCTGGTCAACGCATATGTTCGACCTCGGTCAGGCGCGCAACGGCTCCCTCCGATAACTGTCTCAACACTGTCCGAGACTGTCCGGCGGACAGTTCAAGACAGTCTCGGACAGTCTCAGACTGTCCTGCACGACAGGGATAGAGACAGAGACATAACAAAACAGAAGGCCAGTCGCCGGACGGTCTGAGGCCGGTGGCTGTGGATAACTCGGATTTGCTGAGAAATGAGGTTTAGAGATGGATGCAAAGGAACAGGCAGCAGGAGAGAAGCGGGTACAGGAGATCCTGATTGCGCCACTGGAAGCGCTGGGGCTGGCGAGGCCTTCGACTGCGACACTTGCGAAGTTTGAGGTGATGAAAAAGGAGTTGCGCCAGAAGCTTGCCTACATGAGCGAAGATGGGCTGACGGAACTACGGGAATGGATCGAGGCGCATCCCGAAGGCAAGAACAAGGACCGGTTCCCGATCGCGCTGAAGATCCTGGCCAAGGCGCGGGAGAAGGAGGTGCCTGATACCGGGCCATCGCGGCTGATGCTGAATGTGTTCCGCGATGAGCTGGGCCTGAGGGCGATCCGTCAGGGCTGGGCGCCGGAACTTCTGGCGTTCATCAAGGGTGGACGGGAATGGCCGGGCCGCTGGAGTCAGACCAAGATCCGGGAAAGCGCGGACAGTCCCGTCAGGCGGCTGGAGGATATCGAGATGCGCCTGGCGCGTGGCGATGCCATCAGCGCGGAGGAAGACCGGTTCCGTCTGCAGCGCCGTGCCGCGTTGCAAACGTGCCAGGACATTGCGGACCAGGCCCGCCGAAAGGGGGCAGCATGAACATGGCAGTTCTTGGGCGGTGCCGAAACGATCAGGCAAGGGAGCGGACCGGCCCGGGCGGCAAGGTGGAGGTCGGCGTGTGGGAGCTGATCTGTTGGGCCTTTCAGCGCGAGAAAGTTGGGGTGGACTTCGACGAGATCGAGCGGGAAACCGGCGCGAAGCCTGGCGTTGGGATGGAATACATCCTGATGGAGCAGGCGCGTTTGGGGTGCCGGGTGCAGGGTGGTGGTACGTCACCGGCCCACCACGATGCGGACATTGTGGCCAGCACATTGGCTGTTCTGCCGGAAAACTGCGGCGGCAGGCGAATGGCGATCTGGATTGCCGAGCTGGCGCGATCTGGTCGGGTGCCGGAATGGCGGGCAGAACCAACGGTGGGGCCGAGCGCGACAACCACCAATCGGCATGGGACGCGGGCGCGGACATCGGATGCGGCCGAGCTTGGCTCTGAAGGTTGGCCCCATCAGTTACGGCGCAAGCGGAATGGCAGTGCCGTGATGGAGCCAGTGCCGTATTGTCCGATTGAGATCCGCCCAACGGCCCGAGAGGTTGCATCGATGCGGCGAGGCTATCTGCAGTGGTGGTCGGCTCTGTTGGAAATCAAATATGCGCTTCAGATCAGCCACTTGACGGCGCATGTTGTGACGGAAGCGATGCCCTTGAGCGCGCCGTGGAAGAAAAGCGCTTGACGAAATCCTAGCCCTGTTGACATATTGCAGTCACCCAACGTGCGCCCGGTGCAGAGATCCTGCTCCGGGCGTTTTTCGTTGTTGCTTCCAGACATCGTGAGGTTTTCCTGTGGCGCGGCTGAAGATCTGCGCGGCTTCGGGCTGCGAGGAGTTCGCACTGCCTGGCTTGCCGCATTGCGAGAAGCACGAGGCGGTGCGGCAGGCCAGGCTGAAGGAACGGCGGGCCAAGGCGCAGACCTCGGAGGCGGCCATTGTGGGGCGCAGGCTCTATGCCTCGGCGAAATGGAAGGCTGCGGCAAAGGCTTTCCTGCGCAGGCACCCGCTTTGCAGGGATTGCGCTGAGCTGGGCGCGATCGAACCGGCAACGGATGTGGATCACATCAAGCCGCACAAGGGCGATCGCAGAGTGTTCTGGGATCGGTCGAACTGGCAGGCGCTTTGCCATCGCTGCCACAGCCGAAAGACGGCGCGCGAAGTCTTTCACACCCCCCGGGGGGTATCTGAAAACTAAGTCCAATCTGCCCTAAACCGGCGGGGGAACCTTTGTTTTTGCGAGCGCGAATTTGGAGAAAAAAGCCCACCCTTTGATGATGGAGAAAACGGGATGAAGGGGAAGAAACCGAACCTGCAGAACGTGGTTCCCATGAAAGGCGACATTCAGAAGCATGTACCGGAGGCGCCGGAGTTTTTGGAGGATGAGGCCCGCAAGGTCTGGGATGAGCTGGCGCCGGAGCTGGTGAAGAAAGACCGACTGGAGCCGCTCTATGAGTACCAGTTCGCGAGCTACTGCGTGTGCGTCGCGAACTTCATTGCGGCCTCGGCCTGCCTGGCGGTCGAAGGCCTCTATTACGAGACCAAGACCCGCAACGGGATCCAGCAGAAGAAGCGGGCCGCCTGGGGGATCCAGCAGGAAGCAATGGCGGGCATGCGCCGGGATGCGGCGCTGTTCGGTCTGTCTCCGGTCGATGAGGCGCGCCTTGGCGCCGGTGGCCAGGGGGATCTGTTCGATCAGGTTATGGCGCAGCTGAATGGAACCGATTGATCACCCGGTTTCCCGCTATGCCGTCGGAGTGGTGGAGGGCGATATCGTCGCTGGTGACCTGGTGCGGATGGCTTGCGAGCGGCACCTTATGGATCTGGAGACGGGCGCCGATCGCGGGCTGGTCTTTGACTGCGAGGCGGCCAGCCGGATCATCCGCTGGGGCGGGATGCTGCAGCACACCACGGGGCCGATGGCGGGTAGGCCGCTGAAGCTGGAACCCTGGCAGGAGTTCCGGCACGGCTCGGTGTTCGGCTGGAAGCATGCGGACACCGGCCTGCGCCGGTTCCGGTCCACCTATCACCAGGTGGGCAAGAAGAACGGCAAGACCACCGACACGGGCGTGCCGATGCTTTACACGCAGCTGTTTGACGGCGAGGCCGCACCGCAGGGCTATTGCGCGGCGACGACGAAGGATCAGGCGGGGCTGCTGTTCAAGGAAATGAAGCGGATGATCAAGCGATCGCCGTTCCTCGGTCAGGTGATGAGGGTCTGGCGGACCTCGATCGAGACGCCGCGCACGGATGGACTGATTGCCTGTCTCAGCCGGGATGGCAATTCGTCGGACGGGATCAACCCGAGCTTTCTGGCGCGGGACGAAATGCACCGCTGGACCGATCGGGAACTGGCCGACACGATCGTTGAATCGATGATCGCGCGGGATCAGCCGATCGATTGGGTGATCACCACTGCCGGGCAGGACCGGGCGTCCTTGTGCGGCGAGCTGCGCGATTATGGCGAAAGCGTTCTGCGGGGCGCGGTCGAGGATGACAGCTTTTTCGGGTTCATCGCGGAACCGCCGGCCGATTGTGATCCGGCAGATCCAAAGTTCTGGGCCATGGGCAATCCGAACCTTGGAGTGAGCAAGAAGGTCGAGGCGATGCAGGACACGCTGAAAAAGGCGCTGGCCATTGCGGGTCGGATGCCAAACTTCAAGCGGTTCCATCTGAACCTCTGGACCGAAGGTGCGGAGACGTGGATCGCACGGGATGTCTGGGACCAGGGCATGGCCTGCGCGCCGTTTGATCCGGCCATGCTTTACGGGCGCAAGGCCTGGGTGGGGCTGGATCTGTCGAACAAGGTGGACACCACGGCGATCGTGGTGGCGGTGCCGGTGGATGGGCTGATCTACCTGATCACCTACACCTTCATTCCGGAGGGGCCGAAGGGGTTCATCCAGCGGGCACAGACGGAAAAGCGGGAATATGTCGGCTGGCGCGATCAGGGCTGGCTGGAAGTCCACAAGGGCGGGACGATCGATGAGGATCAACTGGCCAACCGGCTGGAATGGATCCGCAAGGCGTTTGATCTGCAGGAGGTCGCCTATGATCCCTGGGGCATGAAGTACCTGGCTGACAAGCTGGACAAGCGGCGGTTCCCGATGGTCGAGCACCGTCAGGGCTATGCCTCGATGTCGAACCCGATGAAGCGGTTCGAGGAGAAGGTGGCGCAGAACAAGATCCGGCACGGGGGCAATCCGGTGCTGGGTTGGCAGGTCGGAAACGTCCACCGGGACGAGGACGCCGCCGAGAACGTGAAGCCGAACAAGAAGAAATCAACGGGCCGCATTGATGCGGCGGTTGCCGCCATCATGGCGCTGGGGCGCGCCGAGGTGGGCGAAGAGAAACGCAAGGCGCGGGAAGTCGAGGTCGTATGAGGTTCTTTGGATGGAATATTGCGCGCGGTTCAGATGAGACCGTTGTGCAGCGCGTTGAACCGCCGGTGATGGCTGCGGCGGCTGAGACTTCCGGCACGGCCAGCCCACAGCCCTGGATGACGGAAATCGGCTGGGGCAGTGGGGGCGGCCCGGTGAACAAGCGGCTGCCGCGCGTGACGCCGCAGCGGGGTGAGCAGCACGGCACGGTCTTTGCCTGCTGCAACAACATCGCCGGGGATCTTTCCAAGGTGCCGCTGAAGATCTGGGAGCGCAAAGATGACGGGCAGGAGGTGCGGGTGCGCGATCACCCGGCGGCCTATCTGCTGAACGTCGAGGCCTCGGACGGCGTTCCCGCGAAGATCATGCGCTTTGCCCTGGTCTATGCCTGGGCCCTGCGTGGCAACAGCTTTGCCTATGGGCCGCGCGATGGTGGCGGGGAGCTGGAGATGATCGAGCTGATCGACCAGACCGCCTGCACCCCGCTGCGGGCTGGCCGGTCGCGGTTCTATGACTTCACGGATGGGGCTGGGGTGCAGCGGCGCGCCGCCAGCCGGTCGATGGTGCATCTGCGCTACCTGGCGCTGGATGGCTGGGCGGGGCGATCGCCGCTGCAGGTTGCGGCGGAATCGGTTGGCCTTGCCTTTGCCGGTCAGGAATCTGCGGCGCGGTCGGTCTCGGGCGCCCATGCCAAGGCCTTCATGAAGTTGGGCGATCACTATGAGGATGATGAGGCGCGCAGCCGCAATGCGCGGCGCCTGAAAGAGCATCTGACCAATCCGCAGTCAGACGGGATCCCGGTCCTGGGGCCGGATGATGACATCAAAAGCCTGGACCTGACGGCTGCGGATCAGGAGCTGCTGGCCAGCCGCAAGTTCGATCGCGAGCAACTGGCCGCGATCTACCGCATGCCGCCTTCCAAGCTGCAGATGCTGGAATACGGGGTGAAGGCCAACGGGGAACAGCAGGCGATCGACTATCTGACCGATTGCCTGCTGCATTGGTCCGGACTGGCCGAGCAAACGCTGGCGTTGTCAATCCTGACGCGGGGCGAGCGGGAACGCGGGCTGTTCCTGCGCCATGACTTCGGCGCGCTGCTGCAGCCGACGATCAAGGATCAGATCGAGGCCGTCACGAAGGCGGTTGGCGGGCCGGTCTACACGCCAGACGAGGGGCGCGCGAAGCTTGGCCTGCCTCCGACCAAGGGCGGGGACAAGATGAACCCGGCGCCGAACATGACGCGGAACGACAGCAAAGACACGAAAGGGAAAGACACATGAGCCGCACAACTGTTGCCGCCCTGATGGGCGCCGCGCCGCTGGCCATCTCCGAAATCGGCCTGCCGATGCTGGGCCTTGATCTGCCGGGGCAGGAGGTTGCGGCGCTGCCGTCGATCCAGGCGGCTGGTGAGGGGATCACGTTTGAGCGGGGTCAACGGTTCGCCATTCATCGCGGCATTGCCTATGTGCCGGTCAATGGCATTCTGACCCCGAATTCTGCGGTGCTGGAGCGGTTCCTCGGCTGGTCCACCTATCACGGGCTTGCGGAAACCATGGCTGCGATCACGGCCAGCGATGAGGTGCAGGCGGCGGCGCTGCTGTTTGATACGCCCGGTGGCTCTGTGGTCGGCATTCAGGCGGCGATCGAGGCGATCCGCGCGGCGGTGCTGGTGAAGCCAGTGCATGCGCTGGTGAACCCGCTGGCGGCCTCGGCGGGCTATTGGCTGGCCAGCCAGTGCAGCGATATCACCCTGACGCCCGGGGGCTGGGTCGGATCGGTTGGCACGATGCTGACCGGCGCGCAGCCGATGCAGCCGGGATCGGGCGGCGATCAGGTCTTTATCCAGACCTCGGCGCATGCCGGTGCCAAGCGGCCTGATCTCTCCAGTGAAGAGGGGCAGCGCCTGTCGCAGATCCGGTTGGACCAGATGGAAGCCGAGTTCCTGGCGGATGTTGCCGAGGGGCGCGGCATTGCCGCTGGCGATGTGCCGGGGCGGATGAGCCGGACGGACAGCGATGCGGACGGGGGCGATGTGTTCTGGGGGCAGGACGCGATTGATCGCGGTCTGGCCGATGGTCAGGAAACCCTGGCCGAGTTCCTGACCCGCGTCGCGGCGACTTACGCCCCGCAGCCGCAACCGCAGACCCGGCGCCGGTCAGGCGCCTACCTGGCCAAGGCCCGGGCAGCACGGGCGCAAGCCTCTCTCTGACTTCTCATTGGCAGTTTTGCCGGTGAACACCTCGCAGCGCAGGCGGCGGGGTCTTTGGGTTGCGTGACTGCAGCCTGTTCCATGTGACAAAGGAGACAAGCACCATGGATATCAATGATCTGCGCCGCATGCTGAAGGCGGCAGCGGGAAAGATGGAAACCACCGCCCAGGCGATCGAGGATCTGGAAACTGCGGGTGATGCAGAGGCCAGCGCGATCGAGGCGGCGCAGGCCGAATTTGACGCGGCCGAGGCGGAGTTCAAAGGGCTGCAGACCCGCGTTCAGCGCGCCGAAGCCGTGGAGCAGGCCAAGGCCGAGACCGCCACTTCTGAACTGAACACTGGCGGCAGCAATCCGGGCGCGGGGACCGGCGCGCCTGCGCCCGCACAGGCCAAGGCTGCGGGGCAGGAGGGGATTGAGGTTGGGTTCATGGCCCATGCCCTGATCAACGCCAAGGGGGACCGGGACAAGGCAGTGGAGCGGCTGGAGCAGGACGGGCACAGCGCCATCTCTGCAGCCCTGTCGGGGGCCAGCGAAAGCGCCGGTGGCGTGACGCTGCCGCGCCCGCAGGGGCTGGCGGTGATCGAGCTGTTGCGCCCGAAGGTGACGGTGCGCGCATCGGGCGCCCGGGTGCATGACATGCCCGCAGGCGAGCTGCGCAATGCGCGGCAGGCGACACCCTCCAGCGCGGCCTATGCCGGGGAAAACGCGGCCATCGTGGAAAGCGAGCCGACCTTTGACAAGGTTGAGGAAAAGTTCCGCAAGCTGACCTCGCTGGTGCCGATCGGCAATTCCCTCCTGCGTCATACCAGCGCCTCGATCGCGCTGATGGTGCGGGATGATATCATCAAGGAAATGGGCCTGAAAAACGATCTGGCCTTCCTGCGCTTTGACGGCACTGGCAACCTGCCGAAGGGCCTGCGCCAGTGGGCGCCGGTTGCCAACTGGGCCACCATCGCGGTGAAGGATGCGGCGACGGTCGAGGCTGCGATCCGCGCGATCGTCAGCAAGGTGGAGGATGCCGATGTCGGCCTGATCAATCCGGGCTGGATCATGCGGGCCAGCGCCAAGAACTTCCTCGCAAGCCTTCGCTGGGCCAATGGCTTCAAGGTCTTCCCGTCGATCGATGACAATGGCACCCTGCATGGCGCGCCGATCCGTACCACCTCGCAGGTTCCCGACAACCTTGGCGTTGGCGGCGATGAGACCGAAATCTATTTTGCTGACTTCAGCGAAATCATGATCGGTGACTCTCAGCAAATCACCTTGGCCTCCAGCACCGAAGCCTCCTACGTCAACCAGGCGGGCGATACGGTCTCGGCCTACCAGAACGATCTGACCCTGATGCGCGCCATTGCAGAGCATGACATGGCGCCCGCCCATGATGCGGCGATCGCGGGTCTGAACGGCGCAGGCTGGACCCTCTAAGGCCGCTCCAAAGCGGATGCAGCTTCGGCCCTGGCGGTGATCGCCGGGGCTTTTCTCTTTCTCCAGACATCAAGGATTGCTGACATGGCAAAAGAAATCGTGGAATTCCTCAAAACCCATGGCCGCTACGTGAAGGGCGACATTGCCGGGTTCGAACCGGCCGTGATCGCCAACTGGCCGAAGGGCACCTGCCTGCCCTATGACCCGGATCGCCCCAAGCCCGCCAAACGTGAAGCGGCGGATCTGGAGGCTGATGCGCAGGATCTGGCGGTGCGCGCTGCTGAACTGCAGGCCCGCGAGGATGAGCTTGCAGCGCGTGAAGCCGCTTTGATGGAACGCGAAGCCGAGGCCATCACCGCCCCTGTGCAACCCGCAGATCCGGCAGCTGGTGGCGATACGGGCAAGACTGCCGGCGCGCCGCCGAAACAGGGCGCCAAGGCGTAAGGGGCCGGTCTGATGCGGGTGATCGAGGCCGGGGAGATCCCGGCAGGTGTGGATCTGGCCGACTTCAAGCGGTCGGTTCACATTGCTGCGGAGGATCTGGACGATGACGGGGCGCTGCAGCTGGCGCTGCAATCGGCGGAAGCCGTTGTCGCCACGGCCACCGGTTGCCCGCTGACGCCGCGCGCTGTTGAATTTGTCGTGGTGCGCGGGACCTGGCGGCGCTGGTGGTTCCCGGTTTTGCCGGTACAGGAATTGCTGGCGCTGGCGGTGGATGATGGCGCGGGCGGCTGGGTCAATCAGCCGCTTGAAGGTGCATGGGTTCAGCAGGCCCATGATGAGCCGCAGCTGGTGCTTGGGTCCAGCTGGGCCGGGCATGGCGTATCAGGCGAGTTGCTGCGGGTGCAGGCCCGGGTTGGCGGCGCCGATGCCAATGTCTTGAACCGGGCGCGGCAGGCGATCTTCCTTTTGGCGAAAGAATGGTTCGAGGCCGGGATCTCGATCGAGGGGGACGAAGCACCGCGCCTGTCGTTTGGTGTGCGTCTCCTGATGAAACAGGCCCGTTATCAGCGCCCCTGCGAGGTGGCCTGATGGGGCGGCGGCTGGATCGAACGGTGACCTTCCTTGAGGCGGTCACCGCCAAATCCCTCACGGGCAACAAGACCAAGAGCGGCTGGAATGAGCTGTTCTCGGTACCCGCCAGTTACCAGGCGTTGTCGGACGGGGAGCGCTGGCGGGCGGGTGCGGTCGAGCAGAAGGCAGAGGCGCGTTTTACGGTGGGCTATTCCGCGCGGGCGGCGGCGATCCTTGGCGCGAACCGGCTGCGCTTTGAAGGCGCGGATTGGGAAATCACCGGGAGCAAGGAAATCGGTCGGCGGCGGTGGATCGAAATCACCGCCTGGAAGATCCGGTAACGGGGACACGGATATGTCAGTCAAAATGAAGATCGAAGGCGCTGGTGACATCGAGCGGGCGTTGGGGCAGCTTGCGCGGGGGACCGCCAAGGGCGTGCAGCGCCGCGCGATGAAGAAGGCGCTGCAGCCGGTTGCGACGATGGCCGATGCGTTGTCGCCCTTCACGGTGAAGATCACCAGCAAGCTGACAGCCCGGCAGGCGCGAGAGGCACGCGGGGACCGGGGGCGCAGCAAGGTGGTGCTTTATGTGGGGCCGGTGCAGCCGGATGACAGCGACGCACCACACGGCCACCTTTACGAGTTCGGCACCGGGCCACGGGTGCAGGCCACGACCGGCAGGTTCGTCGGTGCAATGCCTGCGCGGCCCTTCATGCGGCCCGCCTGGGATGCGAACAAAGCGCAGATGCTTGAGACCCTGAAGCGTGAGACCTGGGCCGAGATTGAAAAGACCGTGGAGCGGGCGCGGCGCAAGGCCGCGCGGGCTGGCACATGATGGAAGCCGATATCTATGCGGCGCTGGAGCCGCTTGGCCATCCGACGCTCTGGGGCGGGTTCGATGATTTTGACGCTGGTGAGGCGTTCCCGCGCATCACCATCCAGCGGATCAGCAATGCCACGGCTTATTCGCTGAAGAGCCGCGCCGATGTCGAGACGGCGCGCATTCAGGTGAACGTTTATTCGGATGATGCGGATCAGGTTTTTGCGCTCGCTCGTCAGGTCTCGCAGACCCTTACTGACTATCGCGGCGGGTCTGTGATCCGCTGCAAAGAGATATCCCGCCGGGATGGGACGACCCCCTCCGGCGGCGATGTGATCCGGCTTCAGATGCTGGACATTCAGGTGCGCTACCGCGCCTGACCTCTGGCCGGGTGACCGGCTCAATCAACACATTATGGAAGGAAGAAGCCAATGGCAGAGAATGTCATTCCGGGCGATCTCGTTGACATGGAATGGTCCGTCGACGGGGTGGACGCGAACTTTGCGGTGATCAAGGGCTGCAAGACGATCGGGATCCCGGAGGTTGACCAGGAATACCGGGACCGGACCTCGCTGGACAGCCCGGGCCGGTTCAAGGAATGGGGCCTCGGCCTCAAGGATGGCGGTGAGATTACTCTCAACTGCTTTTACTCGACCGAGCTTTACAAGCAGGCGGCGGCCTATAACGCGGCAGGCAAGCCGGTGTTCTTCCGGGCGACGCTGCCGCCGGGCGAGGGACAGAGCACGGGCGATCTCTTTGCCTACAAGGCCTACGTGGTTCCGACGATCCCCACCACCGACCAGGACGGCGATCTGATGACCGATCTCAAGCTGCGCACCACCGGCGCGGTTGACTGGGTAGAAGGGACGGCAGCGGTATGATCAATCACGCGAAGATGAAGGTGGGCAAGACCACCCACAAGCTGAAGTTCTCCACCGCCGCGCTGATGCGGATGGAAGCGGAAAATGATGGCAAGCCGTTTGACGTGCTGCTGGATCGGCTGATCACCGGCAAGGGCGGTGCCTTCCTGGTGATCTCGGCGCTGGCTGCTGGTCTCAATGATGGCAAGGGGGTGGAACGCGAGAAGGCCGTCGCCCTGGTCGATGCGGTTGGCGGGGTTCGCAAGGCGGTGCCCTTTGTCGGTGAGGCCATCGCGGCTGCTTTCCCTGCCGAGGCAGATCCGGGCGCTGAACCCGATGAGGACGCAGAGGGAAACACCGAGGGAAACGGGCAGGCCGCAGGGGCGTAGACTGGCAGGCGCTCTATCGGTCGTGGTGCAGGCTCGGTCTGCACCACGATGACTTTGGCGCCGTCACCCTGCGGGAATACGATCTGATCACCCGGGCGGTGATCGATGGCAAGAACGACCAGGTCCAGGCGCGGCGGGTGCTGCAGCAGGAGCTGGCGGTTCTGTTCAGCCATGCGTTCCACAGCCCGAAGACCATCCCCGACTTTACACGGGCGGGGGCGGAACACTCCGACAAAAACACGCGGGACAAGAAGAGCGATGCGCAGGCTGTCGAGCAGCTGCGCGCCTCGCTGATGAGCCTGCACTTCCACAATCAGAGAGGGGCATGAGATGGCCGCGATTATCGGCGCTCTTCGGGGCGTTCTGTCCATGGATTCGGCTGCCTTTGAAAGCGGCGCCAAACGGGCGCAGTCCACCATGGGCAAGACCGAGCGGCGCATGCTGCGGATGGGCGCCAATATGGAGAAGGCCGGGCGGCGGATGTCGCTGGGCCTGACCCTGCCGCTGGCGGGCGCTGCAGCGGTGGCGGTCAAATCCAGCCTGCAGATGGTGGATGCGCAGGCCAAGATGGCGCAGTCGCTGGGCACTACCGTCAAATCCATGCAGGTGCTGGACCGGGCGGCGGATCTGTCGGGCGTGTCGATCGGGGAGGTGCAACAGGCGACGATCCAGCTCACCAAGCGGCTGAGCCAGGCAGCGGGCGGATCCGGCGCCGCGGCCAAGGCGCTGAAGCGGCTTCATCTAAACGCCTCCGATCTGCAGCGCCTGCCACTTGATGAGCGTCTGGCCCGGATCCAGGGGGCGCTGGCGGAGTATGTGCCGCAGGCGGAACGCGCGGCGGTGGCCTCGGATCTCTTTGGCAGCCGGGCCGGTCTGATCTTCACCCGCATTGATGGCGCCACCCTGAAGCTTGCAGCAGAGGATGTGGGCCGCTTTGGTGTGGCGATCTCCGAAGTGGATGCGGACCGGCTGGAGACAGCCAATGATGCGATGTCGCGGATGGGGCTGGCCGGGCGGGGTCTCGCCAACCAGCTGACCATCGCGCTGGTGCCTGCGATGCAGGCCGTCAGCGAAGGTGCGGCTTCGGTGGCGGAATGGTTCAACGGGCTCGGCGAGGGCACCAAGCGGGTGATTGCGCTCGGCACGGCAGGCGCGGCTGCGCTGGGACCGCTGGCCGTGGGGCTGGGCCTCACTCTGAAGCTGACCGCGCCGCTGGGTGTGGCGATGGCGGGGATGCTGTCCACCGTGGCGCTGGCGCCAGTGCGGTTCCTTGCGGCTGCAAAGTCTGCCGTGGCGCTGGAAATGGCGCTCGGGGCAACCACGACAAGGGCGGCGCTTGGCAGTGTGGCCATCAAGGGCCTGTCGCGGGGGCTGGTGCTCTTGCGCGGTGCGGTGATCACCACCGGGATCGGCGCGCTGGTCGTGGGCGCCGGGTACCTGGCGATGAAGTTCCACCAGCTGGTCACGGCGACCGGTGGCTGGGGCATGGCACTGCAGGCGCTTGGGGATCTGGCCTCGGGCGTCTGGCTGGGGATCAAGACCAGCGCCAGATCGATCGGCCCGGCGCTTGGCGCCGTCTGGGAGACCGTCAAGGCAGGCTTTCTGCGCATGATGGGGACGATCTCGGAAAACTGGTCTGCCTTCCTGTCGGGGCTGGCGGTTCGGGTGAAGAATATCCCGGGCATGTCGGGCGCCTTTGATGCGCTGAATGAAGCCTCGGGCCGGGCCTTTGAGGGCGTTGCGAGGTATGACGCGCTGGCGGTGCGGGCTGCAAACAGCAGCGCGGCGCTGAAGAAAGAGGCCAAGGGGCTGGTGCGCGAGGGTTGGGATAAGGCCACGGCTGCGCTCAAGACCCTGACGCTGCAGATGGACAGCGCCAATGCCGAACTTGATGCGGGCGACGACAGCGCCGATGCGTTGAAGAACAGCCTCGAGGATCTGAACGATACGCTGGATGATGGGTCCGGCGGTGGCACCAAGGACAAGCTGGATAAGACCAGGAAAAAGGCAAAGGACCTGTCCGAGGAGCTGAACGGTCCGCTGTCCTCTGCCGTCGATGGCGTGGCGCGCTCCTTCGGGGACTGGGTGGCGAATGGCCTGCGGGATTTTGAGGGTCTCTGGGATGGGATCAAACAGGCCGCAAAACGCGGGCTGGCGGATCTGGCGTCCTCCTTTGCGCAGAACACGCTGAAGATTGCACTGGGGCTGTCGGTGACGGGATCCGGCAGCGCGGCCAGCGCAGGAACTGCCGTGCTGGGCGGTGGCGGCGGTGGCGTGAACCCACTGGGGATCTTGAGCAATGTCGGCGGTCTCGTTGGCGGCGGCGGCATTGCCGCCGGGATCGGCTCTGGCCTAGGCGGGGTTCTGACAGGCGGTGGCCTTGGCTCCAGCTTTGCCAACCTCGGCGGGCTGGTCAGCGGCGCCTCCAGTGGCTGGGGCGCGCTTGGCGCGGCTCTGCCCGCGGCGGGTCTCGTGCTGGGCGGCATTGCGCTTCTGGCCAAGGGTCTCAGCCGCAAATACGCAGGCTCGGGGATCCGGGGGCGCTTTGGCGCCGATGGCTTTGAAGGCTCCTCGATCGACTTTTACAAGGGCGGCTTCCTGCGCTCCAACCGCACCGACTACAAACCGCTGGAGGCAGACTTCGAGGCGGCGCTGGATCAGAGCGTCACCGGGCTGACCGATGGCGTCAAGGATATGGCGGCCTCGCTGAACCTTGGCACCAAGGCGCTGGAGGGCTTTACCAGCGAAGGCTTCACGCTCTGGACCAATGGCAAAAGCCAGGAGAAGATCCAGGAGGAGCTGCAGGCCCGCATCGAAGAGACCGGCGCGGAAATGGCCGAGCTGGTTCTGGGCACGGATCGCTTCAGCCGCGCCGGGGAAACCGCGCTTGATACGCTGGGGCGCCTGTCGGGCAGCCTAACCGCGGTCAATGATGCGGCGGATCTCCTCGGCCATGGTCTCTTTGATGTCTCGCTGAAGGGCGGCGATGCGGCCTCGCAGCTGGTCGATCTCTTCGGCGGCGCTGAGGCCATGGCGGGATCTGTCTCGGCCTACTTCGGCGCCTTCTACTCCGAAGGCGAGCGCACGGAAGTGATCCTGCGGCGTCTGCGCGAAGAGTTCGGGGATCTGGGCGTGG
>NZ_JAXGFR010000033.1:0-15444 GCF_041008775.1 Pseudophaeobacter sp. C1-32P7
CAGAAGAGATCGCTCATGTCACCGCTCCGTTTTCGGAGGCGTGAATCACGCAGCGCAACAGAAATCAATGCATCCTGACCCTAGACGGGATTGCTCCTTGATGTGGGCCAGCACGACCATGTCAGTCCTCTGTCTTTGGCTGGCAGGGCGGTTGCGATAGGCGCGCAGGCCGCGTGAGCTGACACCCAGCACGTCACACATCCGCTTGGCGCAGAAGGCGTGACGGTGTTCTTCGATGAACCGGAACCTCATGGCTTTTGCCCCGCGAAGAACTGCGTTGCCTTTTTTAGAATCTCCCTCTCCTCCTTGAGAATGCGGTTCTCTCGCCGAAGCCGTTCATTCTCCCGGGCAAGATCCAAGTCCTTGTCAGGCACCACATTGGTGTCACGATGCGCCGTCACCCACTTGTTCAGCGTCGATAAGCCAATACCCAAATCTGAGGCAACTTGCCTGCGTGTCAGCCCGCTTGTCAGCGCGATCCGCACCGCATCAGCGCGGAATTCGTCCGTGCGTGTCGTTCCCATAGTTCGTCTCCTTTGCTGCAATAAATGCTATCAAAGGAGCGGCATCAAACCGTGACACTTCCAACACCTAGAAGGCCTCGCGGTAGAGCGCCAGAGCATCCGCTTCGGTCACCTCTACCGGGTTGTTGACCAGCAGCCTAGACTGCAGCATTGCGTCGCGGGCCAACATTGGCAGGCTCTCCTCGGTGACCTGGCAATCGCGCAGGCGACGCGGCGCGCCGGAGCGGTCCATCAGGTCCGCCATGTAGGCAACGAAGGCCGCCGCGCGGGCTTGCACGCCCTCGTCGGAAGGGCCGAGCACAACATCTGCCAGTTCCGCATAGAGCGGCGCGGCGACGCGTATGTTGTAGCGCAGGACCGGCCCCAGCATCAACGCATTGGTTAGCCCGTGCGGCAGGTGGTAGTGACCGCCCAACGGATAGGCCAGCGCATGCACCGCCGCCACAGGGCTGTTGGCAAAGGCCTGACCGGCCAGTGCGGAGCCCAGAAGCATCGCTTCGCGCGCCGCCCGGTTGTCGGGCTGGGTGCAGGCAGTGACGAGGTTCGGTGCCATGAGCCGCATCGCCTCCCGCGCGAAGACATCCGAGAGCGGGTTCTTGAGGTGCTTGCTGGTGAAGGCCTCGATGGCATGGACCATGGCATCAATCCCGGTCGCGGCAGTCTGCACGGCTGGCAGGCCTAGGGTCAGCTCGGCATCCAGCAGCACGCGGTCCGCATAAAGCTGGTGCCCGATGATGCCCATCTTGGTCGTCTCGCCGGTGGTCAGGATGGTGATGTTGGTCATCTCCGATCCCGTGCCCGCTGTGGTAGGGACCTGTACCAACGGCGTGCGTGCGCCCCGGATCTTGCCGATCCCGTACAGATCGGAGAGCTCCTGCGCAGTGACCAGCAGCACCGCCGCCAGCTTGGCAATGTCCATGGACGACCCACCGCCAAGGCCCATCACTAGGTCGGCGCCGGCGGCTTTGCCCTGTTCTACGCAGGCCATCAGGACGGCTTCCGGTGGATCCGCGACGACTTGATCGAAGACTGTGACCGAGAAGCCACTGGCCGCGAGCGAGGCTAGAGCGGGATCCAGCGCGCCGCTCTCGTGCAGGAAGCGGTCCGTCACGATCAGCAGGTTGCGTTGGCTGAACCAGCCCGAGAGGGTTTCGCCGACCCGCCGCGCGCCGCCCCAATCCACGTAGATCGAACCAGGGCTGTCGAAGGAGAAAGTTGCAATACCATCTGTCATGTGTCTGTCCTTGGCTTGAAATTGGGCAGGGCGATCAGACCGCACTGCAGAGATATTTCAGTTCGAGGTATTCATCGAGACCATGACGCGAGCCTTCGCGGCCGAGGCCCGATTGCTTGACCCCGCCGAAAGGGGCCACTTCGTTCGAGATCAGCCCCGTGTTGTGTCCCACCATGCCGTATTCCAGCGCCTCGGACACGCGTACGACACGCGCGTGGTCCCGGGTGAAGAAATAGGCCGCAAGGCCGAAGATCGTGTCATTGGCCATGGCGATGGCCTCTTCCTCGGTTTCGAAGCGGAAGACTGGCGCAAGCGGCCCGAAGGTCTCTTCAGTCGCCACTTTCATGCGCGGGGTGACACCCGACAGCACGGCGGGCTCCAGGAAGAGGCCGCCAAGGCGTTTTCCGCCCTGATGAAGCGTGGCGCCCAGGGCCACCGCATCAGAGATATGTGCCTCGACCTTGTCGAGGGCCTTGGCCTCGATCAGCGGGCCGATCTCGGTGCCTTCTGCCGTGCCGTCGCCCACCTTCAGCGCGGCCACGCGCGCGCTCAGTTTCTCGACGAAGGCGTCGTGGATGCCCGACTGCACGAGGATGCGGTTGGCGCAGACGCAGGTTTGCCCGGCATTGCGGTACTTGGACGCCATGGCCCCCTCGACCGCCTTGTCGAGATCGGCGTCGTCGAAGACGATGAAGGGCGCATTGCCGCCCAGTTCGAGCGAGAGCTTCTTGATGGTATCCGCGCATTGCGCCATCAGCAGCCGCCCCACCTCGGTCGAGCCGGTGAACGAGAGCTTGCGGACCACGGGGCTGTCGGTCAGCACCTTGCCAAGCCTGGAGGCCGGGCCTGTCACGACCTGCAGCACGCCCCCAGGCAGGCCTGCACGCTGCGCCAGTTCGGCCAGGGCCGTGGCGGTCAGCGGGGTCAGGTCGGCCGGTCGCAGGATCATCGAACATCCCGCTGCCAATGCCGGGGCCGCCTTGCGGGTGATCATCGCCGCCGGAAAGTTCCAGGGCGTGATCGCCGCGGTAACCCCGATGGGCTGGCGCATCACCGTCAAGCGCTGGTCACGGCGGGGGGCGGGGGTCGTCTCGCCATAGACCCGCTTTGCCTCCTCGGCGAACCATTCGACGAAAGAGGCGGCATAGGCGATCTCGCCGCGCGCTTCGCCCAGGGGCTTGCCCTGTTCCAGCGTCATGATCAGGGCTAGGTCGTCGCTATGGGCAAGGATCAGCTCGAACCAGCGACGCAGCACGGCCGCACGCTCGCGCGCCGCCCGTTGCGCCCAATCCGCCTGGGCCTGTTGCGAGGCCTCGATGGCGGTGGGGATTTCCTCCGGCGACATCTGCGGCACCCGACCGACGGTCGTGCCATCCGAGGGGTTGAGGACGGCGATGGTTTCGCCCGAAGCGGCCTGGCACCAGGCGCCGTCGATCAGGCAGGCTTCACGCAGAAGCGTCGGGTCATTCAGGCGGGTATGTGTCGACATGTGACTTCCTTGCAAGGTCCGTTGTCGCCGCGTCAAGCGACGGGGGAAGGGATCGGGCCTCAGGCCCGCTCACGGGCAGGTTTCTCTGCCTCGCGGTCCCAGGTGTCGGGTGTCACACCCGCCTTGCGAAGCAGGTGTTTCTGCACCTTGCCCGAGGCGGTCTTGGGCAGGTCATCCAGCACCCGGAGGTAGCGCGGCACCATGAAGCGCGGCAGCGTGGCAGACAGGCTTTCGCTGACCGACTCCGGGTCGATCCTCCGCCCTTCGGCGGGGGAAACGACGATCAGAACATCGTCTTCGGTGAACTCGGACGGCACGGCCACGGCGGCGCATTCGCGAATTTCGGGAAGGTTCAGCACCTCGCCTTCCAGCGCGAAGGACGAGATGTTCTCTCCGCGCCGCCGGATCACGTCCTTCAGCCGGTCGACGAAGTAATAGGTGCCATCCGCGTCGCGGCGGAAGCTGTCGCCCGTGTGGAACCAGCCGTTTCGCATCGCGTCCACCGTGGCGCCGGGATTGTTGTAGTAGCCCGACATCAGGGCCCAGGGCCGATGCGACCGGATGATCAACTCACCGGTTTCGCCATCCCCCAGGGGCATGTCGTTATCATCGACGATCCGCAGCTCGCACCAGGGACGCGGCTTGCCGGCTATCCCCTTGGTGGTGATACCGGGGCCCGCGCTCATCGGGCTGGCAATCTCGGTCATGTTGTAGATCGTCCAGGCCTCGACGCCAAAGCGCTCTGCAAAGAGCGGGCCATCCTCGCCGAAGGGCGTGATGAAGGCGCGGCGCAGCGGGTGGTCACGATCATCCGGGCTGGCCGGGGCCTTCAGGAGGAAGGCGGCCATGACCCCGAGGAGGAGGCAATAGGTCGAGCAGGTTTCACGCACCGCTTGCCAGAAGGTATCGGTTTTGAACTCGCGCATCATCCCGATCGAAAGACCCCGCGCCAGCATGGCATTCACGTAGAGCGTCGAGCCACAGTGGAAGATCGGGCCGCAGATCAGGCAGCGGTCGTCTGCCGCAACCTCGAAGGCATCCGGGCCCATGGTATAGTGCTGGGCATAGGTACTCATCACCCCCTTGGGGTTCCCCGTCGTGCCGGAGGTGTACATGATCGCATGAAGATCCCAGGGCTCGATCGGCTGCGTCAGCTTCAGCGCCTCGGGATCCTCTGCGTGCGGATCGACCAGCGGCGCGATGTCGTAGCCGTCGATGGCGCCGCCCTCGCCCTCAACCACCAGAACGGTCGTCACCTTTCCGCGGTTCACCTCGGCCAACCTCTCGACCAGCGGCGCCTGGACAATAAGGACGGGCGCGTCGGCGTCGGTCAGGATGTATTCCAGCATCTGCCCGCGTGCACCGGTGTTGATCGGGACATAGACCGCGCCGAGGTAGTTGATCGCAAACCAAGTGCACAGAAGGTCGGGGCTGTTGCCCATCAGGCAAAGTACATTGTCGCCACGCCTGACACCGGCCTGGGCCAGCGCGCTGGCCCGCAGCCGCACACGGCGATGCAATTCGCCATAGCTCCACAGCGGCCCGGGCCAGAACTGGACGAAGGGCGCGTCGGGCTGTGTTTCGGCATATCCATCGAGGACATAGCGCAGGACAGATCTTTTCCGATCAAGCGCGGGATCGGCGCTTATAGTGCTGTTCGGAGCCATATCCGTGGAACTCTGGGCCATCTCTTCCTCCTCAAGAAAAGGTCAATATGTGGGCGCGCCGGTGACTGCGCTCTCAATTTTCATATTGCATTGCTGCGACTCGCCGTGCAACATACTTGGTAGTATGTCGCACGACGGCAGAACGACGACAAGGGAAAATAACCAAGATGACAGGTGTTGAAGTCGAGATTCAGGACGCGGTCGCGTCCGTGCGATTCGACCGAGGTGGCAAGGCGAATGCGCTGGACTACACGATGATCGACGAGCTTGAGGCCGCTGCGATTGAGCTTTCGCGCAACCCCGACGTCTCTGTTATCGCGCTCGCCGGAACATCAAGCATCTTCGCGGCCGGTGTCGACCTGAAGGACGCCCGCCTGTGGAACCCCGAAGGCAAGGATGTCGCCCGCCACCTGTCGATGAATGCGGGTGTGCGGATGAGCAATGCTTGGCGGCGACTGCCCCAGATCGTCATTGCTGCGCTGGAGGGGCCCGCGATTGGCGGCGGTGCGATCCTCGCGCTCTGTGCCGACTTCCGCGTCATGTCAGAAGAGGCCTACCTGCGCTTTCCCGAGGTCCGTCTCGGCATGACGCTTGGCTGGGGCGGGCTTCCGCTGCTGACTGAGCGGGTTGGCGCCGGACGCGCCAAGCGGATCCTATGCTGTGACGAGACGATCGGCGCCGATGAGGCGCTGGCGCTGGGGCTCGCTGACCGCAAGGTCCCGGCCGGCACCGCATTGGACGCTGCGCGGGCCTGGGCGGCCACGATCGCCGAAAGTCCGGCGATGTCCCTGCGCATGACCAAATCCGCCATTGATGCCCGCGCCCGGAGAAACTGGGCCGAGGGCGCCGAAGGGGATCAATTTCTTCTGGCCAAACTGCTTGCCGAAGGTGGCAGCACGGCCTGATGCAAGGGCCGGCGCAAAGGGGCGACCGGCCAATCATGCACCGGTATCGGTGCGAAACGGGAGGAGTATTCCAATGACAAAACTGAACAGGGCCGCTCTGGCTTCGCTATTCTCGATTGCGCTTGTCGCAGGGGCGCATGCCGAACCCTATCGTCTCGGCGTTCTCACCGATATGTCCGGGATGAATTTTGACCTTTCAGGCAAGGGCTCGGAAGTTGCCGCGCGCATGGCCGTCGAAGATTTCGGCGGCAAGCTGCTTGGCGAGGACTTGGAGGTGATCGTTGGCGACCACCAGAACAAGCCGGACGTCGGCTCGACGCTCGCCCGTCGCTGGGTCGACGAACAGAACGTCGTCGCCATCGTTGATCTGCCGACCTCTTCGGTTGCCCTTGCCGTGCAGGAAATCACCCGCCAGAGCGATACCGCGCTGCTGATATCGACCGGCGGCTCCTCCGAGCTGACAGGCGCGTCTTGCTCGCCCTCGACCGCCCAATGGACCTGGGACACCTATGCGCTGGCGAACGGCACCGGCCGTGCGATGACGCTGGAAGGGGACAAGAACTGGTTCTTCCTGACGGTCGACTACACGTTTGGTCATGCGCTCGAGACGGATACTTCGGCAGCGGTGGAAGCCGCGGGCGGCACGGTCGTCGGCAAGATCATGCACCCGCGCGAAACCTCGGACTTCTCCTCCTACCTGCTGCAGGCCCAGGCCTCGGGCGCGGATGTGATCGCACTTGCGAATTCGTCGGGCGACACGATGACGGCCCTGAAGCAGGCCGAAGAGTTCGGTATTACCGCCACCGGTCAGGAGATGGCCGGTATGCTGCTGTTCCTGACCGACGTGCACGGCGTCGGCCTTGAGACCGCGCAGAACCTGAAGCTGACCACCGCCTTCTACTGGGACATGAACGATGACACCCGCGCCTGGTCGCAACGCTTTGCCGACCGTATGGACGGCAAGATGCCGACCATGGTGCACGCCGGCGTCTACTCGGCGGTCATGAACTACCTCAAGGCGGCCGAGGCCTCCGGCCAGGCAACCAGCGGTTCGCAGGTCATGGAGACCATGCGCGGCATGGATATCGACGATTTCTTCAACCAGAACGCCTACCTGCGCAAGGACGGCCGCGTGGTGCACGACATGTACCTCGTGCAGGTCAAGACCCCCGAGGAATCGGAGGGACCCTGGGACTACTACAAGGTCCTGCGTACCATCCCGGGTGACGAGGCCTTCCGACCGATTGAGCAGAGCGCTTGTCCGCTCCTCGACGACTGAAGGGTGATCCCATGACGATGGCTACCGTTCCGGCGCGACCCGCGCCGGCCGGGTCCCGTGCCGCAATGTCGGCACGGGGTCTCAGCAAGACCTTCGGAAACTTCCAGGCGGTGAACAACGTCGACATCGACATTCACCATGGCCGGATTCACGCGCTGATCGGTCCGAATGGCGCGGGCAAGAGCACGGTCTTCAACCTGTTGACCAAGTTCCTGCAGCCGACCAAGGGCAAGATCATGTTCGGAGAGACCGACATCTCCGGCATGGACCCTGCCCATGTGGCACGGCTCGGGGTTGCGCGGTCGTTCCAGATTTCCGCGACCTTCGGGGACATGTCGCTGGTCGACAACGTCTGCGTGGCGCTGCAACGGCCCAACCAGCTTGCCGTGCAGTTCTGGCGACCGCTTGGCAGCCTGTCACGGCTGCGTCCCCGGGCGATGGATCTGCTGGGGCGCGTCGGGCTTGCCGACATGGCCGATCGGCGCGCCGCGGACCTGTCCTACGGGCGCAAGCGCGCGCTTGAGATCGCTACTACGCTGGCCCTGGATCCCAAGGTGCTGCTCCTGGACGAGCCGCTGGCGGGCATGGGCCAGGAAGACGTTGAGACCATGGCCGGCCTGATCGCCGATGTCGCCCGCGACTGCGCGCTGCTGATGGTGGAACACAACATCAAGGTCGTCGCCGACATCGGTCACGACATCACCGTGCTTCAGCGCGGCGAGATCCTGACCCAGGGCAGCTATGCCGAGGTCAGCGCCGATCCCCGCGTGCGCGAAGCCTACATGGGAGCTGAGGACGATGACTGACGCAGCCGCGACGACCCGCGAGGCCCGCCGCGGCCCCGCGCAACTGAGGGTGCGCGATCTCGAAGCCTGGTACGGCGAGAGCCAGGCGCTCTACGGCGTCCATCTCGACGTTTACCCGGGGGAGACCGTCACGCTTCTGGGCCGCAACGGCGTCGGCAAGACCACCACCCTGCGCAGCTTGATGGGCATCTTGCGCAAACGCACCGGAGAGATCGAATTCGACCAGCGGTCGATCCTGCGGCTGCCGCTGCATCGGGTCGCCCACGTCGGCATGGGGTTCGTCCCCGAGGAACGTGGCATCTTCGCCTCGCTCACCGTCGAGGAGAACCTGCTGCTGCCGCCGAAGGTGGCCAGCAGCGGCAAGGAAATGTCGCTGGACGAGATCTACACGCTGTTCCCCAACCTGCTGGAGCGACGGCACAGCCCGGGCACCAAGCTTTCCGGCGGTGAGCAGCAGATGCTGGCCATCGCCCGCATCTTGCGCACCGGGGTCAGCATGATCCTTCTCGATGAGCCGACCGAAGGGCTGGCCCCGGTGATCGTGAACCGGATCGGCGAGATGCTGAAGGCGCTGAAGAGCCATGGGCTGAGCGTCCTGCTGGTCGAACAGAATTTCCGTTTCGCGGCCAAGATCGCCGACCACTTCTACGTCATGGATCATGGCGTGATGATCGATAGCTTCGCCGTGGTCGAGCTGCCCGCAAAGCGAGAGGCGCTGAACATGGCGCTAGGAGTTTGATATGATAATGATTCTTGGGATGCCACTGCCGGTGCTCACCGGGCAGCTGCTGATCGGCCTGATCAACGGCTCGTTCTACGCGCTGCTTTCGCTCGGCCTGGCGGTGATATTCGGGCTGTTGCGCGTGGTGAACTTCGCCCATGGGGCCTTCTACATGCTGGGCGCCTTCACGGCCTGGATGCTGGGGCAGTACCTCGGCATTGGTTTCTGGGGCGCACTGCTGCTGGCCCCGCTCATCGTCGGCCTTGTCGGCGCGGTGGTCGAACGGACCATGCTGCGGCGCCTCTACGAGCTCGACCATCTCTACGGGCTGCTGTTCACCTTCGGGCTTGCCCTGCTCCTGGAAGGGCTGTTCCAGCACTTCTTCGGCGCTTCGGGCAAACCCTTCTCCGCTCCGGCTGAGATGAAGGGCGTGGTGCGGACCGATTTCGTGACTATCCCCATCTATCGCGGCTGGGTCGTCATCGCGTCGCTTCTGCTGTGCCTGGGTACCTGGGCACTGATCGAGAAAACCAAGATCGGCTCATACCTCCGCTCGGCGACCGAGGATGCAACGCTTGTCCAGGCCTTCGGCGTGAACGTACCGCTGTTGCTGACGCTGACCTACGCCTTCGGCTGCGCCCTGGCGGGCATCGCCGGGGTGCTGGCCGCGCCGGTCTTCCAGGTCAGCCCGACGATGGGATCCAACCTCATCATCATCATCTTCGCGGTGGTCGTGGTCGGCGGCATGGGGTCGATCCTCGGCGCGATCGCCACCGGATATCTCCTCGGCATCGTCGAAGGAATGACCAAGGTCTTTTATCCCGAGGCCGCGAATATCGCGATCTTCATCATCATGGCTGTGGTTCTGATGCTGCGTCCTGCGGGTCTCTTCGGAAAGGAAAACTGACATGATCGTAGCCAAAGAATACGAGTCGGCCGCCGAAACCCGTCGACCACACCCTGCCCAGCGGATCCTCGTGCTGGCGCTGATCGGCGTGCTCATGCTGCTTCCGCTCTGGTTCTATCCGGTGCTTCTCATGAAGCTGATGTGTTTCGCCCTTTTCGCGTCGGCCTTCAACCTGCTGCTTGGCTACGGAGGGCTGCTGTCCTTCGGCCACGCCGCCTTCTTCGGCGGTGCGGCCTATGTCACGGCCCATGCCCTGAAGGTCTGGGAGGTCAACCCCGAGGTCGCCATCCTCGCCGGTGTCGGCGGCGCGCTGGTGCTGGGGCTGGTGATCGGGCTGCTTGCCGTGCGCCGTCAGGGCATCTACTTTGCCATGGTCACGCTGGCCCTGTCGCAGATGTTCTATTTCTTCTGCCTGCAGGCACCCTTCACCCATGGCGAGGACGGCATCCAGGGCTTTTCCCGCGGCAAACTGTTCGGGGTCATCGATCTCGCCGACAGTACGCCGCTCTACTACTTCGTCGCGGTGGTCTTCGTGGCCAGTCTTTTCGCGATCTGGCGCATCGTGCATTCGCCCTACGGGATGATCCTGCAGGCGATCCGCGAGAACGAGCCGCGCGCGATCTCACTGGGCTATTCGGTGCAGCGCTACAAGCTGGGGGCCTTCGTCATGTCGGCAGGCTTTGCCGGCCTGGCCGGCAGCCTCAAGGCGCTGCTGTTCCAGTTCGCTACCCTAACCGACGTCAACTGGCACATGTCCGGAGAGGTCATCCTGATGACCCTGCTGGGCGGCATCGGCAGCATTGCCGGGCCGATCGTCGGTGCGGGTCTCGTCGTGACGCTGCAGAACTACCTGGCCACCACCGGTGTCCCGGTGACCACGGTTCTGGGCGCGACCTTCATCGTCTGCGTGCTGCTGTTCCGCCGCGGCATCGTGGGGGAGCTGCGCCACCGGCTGCCCGCCTGGAGGCGCAAATGAGCGGACCCGAACTGCCCGCCAGCCGGTTCCGCGTGCCGTCGGACTGGGTCGACTATAATGGCCACATGGGCGACTTCGCCTATGGCATCGCATTCTCGCGCAGCGTGACCGCGCTGATGGAGGATATCGGGCTGGATGAGGCCTACCGCGCCGCGGCCCAGGCGACGCTCTACACCCTGGAAATGCGGATCGGCTACCAGCGCGAGTGCCACGAGGGCGATTCGCTTGTCGTCCAGACCCGGGTGCAGGCCGCCGATGCCAAGCGGATGCACCTCTACCAGGAGATGCAAGCCGAGGACGGTACCCTGCTGGCCTGGTGTGAACAGGTTCTGCTGCATGTGGCGCGCGACAGCGGCACGCCCCGCGCGGCCCCCTTCCCGCCCGCCACCGCGGACCGGCTGGCTGCGCTGGAGGCCCAGCACCACGCGGCCGGGCAGCCGGCCTGGCTGGAGCGGCGCACCGGCCTCGGCTGAGGCAGACGGTCCTGTCCAGCCCATCAGGGCCCGCCCATGGAGACACGGGCGGGTCTTTCTTTTGCCAGGGGCCGCTAGGCAAACGGCCGCCGGGGGAACCGGCGGCCGTCTGAATTCTTCGGCAGATGCCGTTTCAGAGCACTTCGAAAAGCCCTGCCGCCCCCATGCCACCGCCGACGCACATGGTGACGACAACAAAGCGCGCGCCGCGCCGCTTGCCCTCGATCAGCGCATGGCCGACCATCCGCGCGCCCGACATGCCGTAGGGATGTCCGATGGAGATCGCCCCGCCATTGACATTGAGCAGCTCGTCGGGAATGCCCAGCTGATCACGCGAGGGAATGACCTGCGCGGCAAAGGCCTCGTTCAGTTCCCACAGGCCGATGTCCTCGACGCTCAGGCCATGGGTGGCCAGTAGCTTGCGGACCGCAGGCACCGGGCCCATGCCCATCTCGTCCGGCGAGACGCCCGCGACGGCCATCCCCCGATAGAGCCCCAGCGGCGCCAGCCCGCGACGCTCGGCCTCGGCACGCTCCATCAGGACCGCAGCGGAGGCTCCGTCTGAAAGCTGCGAGGCATTGCCTGCAGTGATATGTGTCCCCGCAGCAATCTGCTGACCGTCCCTGAACACCGGCGACAGGCCTGAGAGCCCTTCCAGCGTGGTGCCGGGACGGTTGCCCTCATCCCTGGCCAGCGTCACCTCCTGTATTGAGTTCTCGCCCGTGGCCCGGTCAGTGACCTGCATCATCGTAGTGATCGGCACGATCTCGTCGTCGAACTTGCCCGCGGCCTGTGCGGCGGCGGTGCGCTGCTGTGACTGCAGGGCGTAGGCATCCTGATCCGCGCGGCTGATGCCATTGCGACGCGCGACGATCTCGGCCGTCTCGACCATTGACATGTAGGTCGCGGGCAGGTGCTCGGACAGCCAGGGATCCTGCCAGTGGCGCGTGTTCATCTCGGGGGTCTGCACAAGCGAGATCTGTTCGACGCCGCCGCCGATGGTCACCGTCATGCCATCCGAAATGATCTGCTTCGCGGCGATCGCGATCGCCATCAGCCCTGAGGCGCATTGCCGGTCGACGCTTTGACCGGGGACCGAAACGGGCAGGCCTGCGCGCAGCAGGCCGGTGCGCGCGATGTTCATATGCGTGGTGCCCTGCTGCAGGGCGGCCCCGACGATGACATCCTCGACTTCGTCCGGCTCGACTCCGGCACGGGCCACGGCGTGCGCGGTGGCATGGCCAATGAGACGGGGCGCGGTGGTGGCGTTGAATGCTCCGCGATAGGCCTTTCCGATCGGCGTGCGGGCGGTCGAGACGATGACGGCTTCCCTCATTTCGGGGTCTCCTCTTTGTCGGTGGCGGGATCGCGGAACAGGGCGTCGGCACAGGCGCGCAGCGCGGGGGTCAGGGGGGCCGGGCGGCGGGAGTCTCGGTCGACGTAGACGTGCACGAATTGCCCCCGCGCGGCACAGGCACCGTCGTCCAGGTCGAATAGACCGAAGCCCCAGGTCAGGCTGGTCCGCCCGATGGCCTCGATCCGTACCCCGACACTGAGTTTCGCGGGAAAGGTGATCTCGCGGAAGAACTGAGCCCCGTTTTGCACGACGAGCCCGATCGGCCCCTCGGCGGTCGCCGAAAGATCGAGGGCGCCGTGCTCCAGCAAGGCCACGTTCATCGCCGTGTCGAAGTAGCCGAGGTAGGCGACGTTGTTGACGTGGCCATAGACATCGGAATCAGCCCATTGCGAAGCGGTTGCGTGATGCCAGCCATAGGCATCATGCGGCAGCGGTTCGAGACGCTCGGACATGACGTCAGTCCTTCGTCGCCAACGCGGTGCGGGCATTGGCAATGATCCGGTCGACATGGTCGAGCCCGGCCATCACCTCGATCTGCCCGTCGAGACTGGCGATCTCCTCGAAGCGCTCGCCGACGGTATCGGGCGTGAAATCTGTGCCTGCGAAGCACACGCCCTGGCTTTCAACCAGCGCCAGCCGGGACACGGTGCCCGCCCCGGCCAGCAATGCGGTGCGCGAGGGCGCGTCACGGCTGACCAGCCAGACCGCCGCCGGCGAAACCAGTTCGGGCGTCAGGAGGTCCAGCATCGCCGGATCCATCATGTCGCCGGTCATGCGGGTCGCCGCTGTGGGAAGGATGGCGTTCAGGTGGATTCCGTATTTCGCGCCTTCGAAATGCAGCACGTTCATCAGACCGAGCACCCCCATCTTCGCGGCGCCGTAGTTCGCCTGGCCGAAGTTGCCATAGCTGCCGGAGGTCGAGGAGGTGACGAGGATACGGCCATAGGCCTGCTCGCGCATCTTGGCCCAGACCGCCTTGGTGGCGACCGCAGTGCCTAGGAGGTGCACGTCGACGACGCGGCGGAAATCATCAATCTCCATCTTCGCGAAGCTCTTGTCGCGCAGAATGCCAGCGTTGTTGATCAAAACGTCGATCCTCCCGAAGGCTGACAGCGTCTGCTCCACCAACGCGGCCATGTCGGCCTCGGAGGTGACGTTTCCGGCGTTGGCGATGGCCCGGCCGCCCTCGGCCGTGATTTCGCGCACGACGGCCTCACTGGCCTCGGTGTTGCCGCCGCTCCCGTCTCTGCCGCCGCCAAAGTCGTTCACCACGACCGCCGCACCGTGACGGGCCAGCATGAGGGCGTGGGAGCGGCCCAGACCGCCCCCCGCGCCAGTGACAATCGCGACTTGATCCTTGAATGAAACCGGCATGTTGATGTCCTCCGAGCCGTTGATCCTTGCAAATTTTCCAGATGGGCCCGCGCCCTGCCTGCGGCGCCTCAGCCGCCGACGATCAGCACAAGCCAGTCCGCGGCAAGCGCCGGGCGGTCGCTGCCCTCGATCTCGACGCTGACGGAATAGCGCCGCAGCACCCCGCTGGCCTTCGGGGTTTCGGCTGCCAGCGTGAAGTGTCCGCGCAGACGTGCCCCTACCGACACAGGCACCAGTAAGCGTACCTTGTCGAAGCCGTAGTTCACCTCGACGGCGCTCGGTGCCGCCGCAGGCAGCGCGCTGCGGGTGAAGGCAGTCAGCAGCGAGAGTAGATAGAAGCCATGCACGATGGTGCCGCCATAAGCGGTCTCGGCCCGGGCCCGCTCAGGGTCGACGTGGATGAACTGGTGGTCGTCGATGGCATCGGCGAAGCGATCGACCATCGGTTGGTCGATCAGGATCCAATCTGAGACGAACGGGGCTGGCGCATCTTGCATTTCGGGCTCCTTGAAACTGTCTCTTTGAGTTGCAACATACTCCGTAGTATGCAACAATCCAATTGTCCAGACCTGATGCGGAATGCAAAGAAAGATAATGGCCTGACTTCGTGATCCGGCTTATGAAATGGACGTCAGGAATCTGAAGACTTTACTGGAGGGCCTAGAGTGGCGAACCAAGATATTCACCGTGAATGGGCATCAAGGATTCGCGGCCAGGAGGGCTCGGAGCCTCTCGCCGAAAGCGTCGTTGAAATCTTGGATTGCGCCGCACTGTGCTTTACCGAGACAGGTTTCCAAGGCACGAGTATCGACGATGTCGCCCGCCGCCTTGGCGCGACCAAGGGGCGTATTTATCACTATTTTCGCTCTAAGACCGATCTCTTCTTTGAGGTGCATCGCGAAGGTATGAAGCGCCTGATGGGTGCGGTGATCGAAGCGAAGTCCGCTGGGGGAACCGGGCGTGAAACGCTGCAGCGCATGGTCGAGGCTCATGCCCTAACGATGATGCAGAATGTCGCCTACGAGGCCGTTGTCGTGCAGGGGGTCCACCTGCACCGGCTCAGCGCCACCACCCCCGAGCAGCGCGTCATCCTAGATGAGCTGATGGACGTCCGACACCGTTTCGAGCAGATGTTCGTCGAGGTCTTCGAAGCTGCCCAGGCCGATGGCAGTGCGCGCCAGGATGCCGATACCTCACTGGCGGTGAAGGGCATGTTGGGGGCCGTAAACTGGATGGCAATCTGGTATCGTCCGCGTCAGGACGATAGCTTGGAGACCCAGCAGGCGATGGCCCGCAACTTGGCCACGTTGCAGGTCGAAGGGATCGGCTAATTTATTGGTTGCCAGGTTGAAGGAACTGTGGTGTTAATTTTCCCTATGAATGCAGTATCTGTCGACGGTGGAGTGAAATTCAGCCATTGTGGCAGCATGGATTGTAGGGTCAGGATTCATAACCAATAGATGACGAGAGCCGCGAGGGCGATGGCTGAGAGGAAGACCTTGGGGCATCGGTCATAGCGGGTCGCGACGCGCCTCCAGTCCTTGAGCCTGCCGAACATGATCTCGATGCGGTTACGCCGCTTGTATCTCCGCTTATCGTATTTGATCGCCATCTTGCGTTTCTTCCGGCCTGGGATGCAGGCACGTATCCCCTTGTCCTGCAACGCTTCTCTGAACCAGTCAGCGTCATAGCCACGATCTCCGAGTAGCCATTTGACGTTTGGCAGGCCACT
>NZ_JAXGFR010000034.1:0-15019 GCF_041008775.1 Pseudophaeobacter sp. C1-32P7
AAATACCAAAAAAATCTCTCTAACGATCATAACCAACAATCTCCGCGGGATGGAGCAGCCCGGTAGCTCGTCAGGCTCATAACCTGAAGGTCGCAGGTTCAAATCCTGCTCCCGCAACCAACTCAAATTGCGATTGACCCGCCCTTGTGGTGGGTTTTTTGCGTTTTAGGGAAAGGCTAAGGATTCCAGCAAGATCGCCCCTCACATCGATGAGCATTTCGTCGTCGGTCGGCGTCAAAATTATCTCATCGACGAGTGAGCGCAAAATCTCCGTGGCCTCCAGTCGTTTGGCCTCGATTTCGTCCTGCAGGGAGGAATGCAGTTTCTCGACCTGCAGGCGGTAGAATCCCGCCATTTCGGGATGTAGAAGCGGGGGCGGCTCATCGGCGTTGGCGAGCAAATTTTCGAGTTCCAGCTTCCTGCTTTCCAGCAGCTTGCTCTTTTCCTTCACCATTTCCACCGGCAGAGCATCGTTGAGAAAGAGTTGAAGTATCTTGTCTAACTCTCGATCAATTTTTGCCAGCTCAGTTCGCCCAGCCTCGATCGTTGATCGCTCTTCAATCCGGAGGCGGTTCATTTCGCCTGTAAACTCATCGCAGAATTCTTTGAACAAGGCCGGTTCCATTAGGTGATGACGTAAGGCACCCAAGACACGATCTTCCAGATGATCACGGCGTATGTTTTTGCGATTGTCGCACGTCCCCTTGTTCCGGGCTGTCGCACACCCGACAAGATCAGCCGAGATCATGGTGTAGCCACCACCGCAGCACGCGCATTTGGTTAGCCCAGAGAACAGATATTTGGGGCGGCGGCGGTCGCGGAAATGATTTTCCGATGTCAGTTCGCCACCACGCTTGTGCTTAAGTTGCGATTGCCGTTCTTTTACAGACGCCCACAGGTCATCATCGACAATACGAAGTTCCGGGACTTCATGGATGATCCACTCATCTTTGGGGGGCATCCGCGCTTGCCGACGGCCCGTATCTGGATCCTTAAGGAAACGTTGTCGGTTCCAGATGAGCCGCCCGATGTACATCTCGTTGTTCAAAATGCCGGTGCCACGCTTGGCGTTGCCGTTGATGGTGCTGAACCCCCAATCGCCACCGCTGGGTGCTCTGATACCGTCCTTGTTCAATTCGGTCGCGATGCGCTTGGGTGATTTCCCAGATACGTAGTCCGCCAGGATCCGGCGGATCACACCTGCTTCGTACTCGTTGATGGTGCGGTCACCCCGTATAGGCTTCCCTTCAGACGAGAACTTCTTGACGACTTCATATCCATAGGCATTTCCGCCTCCTGATTTCCCCATCTCCACGCGTCCGCGCAGACCCCGGCGCGTCTTGTCGGCGAGGTCTTTGAGAAAGAGAGCGTTCATGGTGCCCTTGAGGCCGACATGGAGGTGCGTGATTTCTCCTTCAGACAGCGTGACAATCTTCACGTCCGCATACGCCATTCGCTTGTGAAGGCCTGCGATATCCTCTTGGTCGCGGGACAGTCGGTCCATCGCCTCCGACAAAACTAGGGTGAAACGTCCGCGCAGCGCATCTTCGATCAAGGCCTGGATGCCTGGCCGCAGAAGAGATGCACCGGATACGGCGTGGTCGGAGTATTCTTCGACGATGGTCCAGCCTTGCTTCTCAGCATGCAATCGGCAAACTCGGAACTGGTCTGCGATTGACGCATCCCGCTGATTGTCGCTTGAATATCTGGCGTAAAGGGCGACTTTCACAATTCGATCTCCTGAAATATCAGGAGCGCGGTTGCCGACGTTCTCCTGACTGCTGGTCATACCATTCTCGTGCAGCACGACGCGCTAGAAGGCGAACCAACTCAGCCAAGCGCGGGTCATGGCTTCCGGCGGAACTCGTAAGGCTCAAGGGACGACTGTGATCGTCTTTGTCATTTCGATGCGCCTTTGGCTTGATCATTATAACGCTGTCCGATTGAAATGGAAGATAACTCCATTCCCACAATCGCGGACACGAGCTGTTGGAGCAACTTTACAGAGAGCGAAGTGTGGCGTGCCACGGAGTGCTTGCGGTGATATTTTGTTACGCTGGCGTAAAAAAGCGCAACATGACGTAGTGCAAATACTTGCTCATTTCGGTGCATCCTGCCGCCTGCCCTACCGCTCCAGTGTCGTTTGCCAACTGAACGAACCATCACAAACCAATTGCCCATACCTTAACTGTCATTTGGGACGCGTCCCTGACGGCTGTTGGGCAGCCGATTCCTGCGTTTTACGACGGAGTTTCGCAAAGCCGCGATCCGTTGCCATGAAGCGTTCGACCATCGGCGAAATCAATTTTGCGGGGTCCTTGACGGTTTGGCCGGTTTCTCGTTCCAGCACCTCTGCATATACGACAAGGTCCCGGTGGATCGCAGCGGGCATTTCAATTGTCAGCCTCACGGGTTTGTCGTCTGACAAAGCTCCCAGTTTCAATTTGGTCATCAGTGATCTCCTTGCGGTTCAAGGATCGGATCGCGCGTGACGATCACCCGAACGGGGAATCCTGGCCGGATGGTGAGCGTCGGCGGCACATCCAGCTGGCGGCTGACGATCCCTTGGCCGGCATTGCCGATGGTGTCTTGAACGCCGTCACGTATCGCGCGGGCGACCGGATCGTCTTCGTCTGCGCTGAGTTCCGTACCGATGTTGAGTAGGGTGGCGAGTCCGGCGGCTCGCAAAAGGTCTCCCCAATGATGATCGACGTCATCCTCGAGGCCGGCATAGCCAGCATTGTCGGCCCCGGGCAGGCGCTCCAAGACAATGGAATGACCGTCTGGCAGAATGATCCGGTTCCAGACTAGTAAGATACGGCGCTGACCAAAGCCGACGCCGTTATCGTATTCACCGATCAGTCGGCTCCCCTGCGGCAGGAGAAGAAATCGCCCGGAAGGGCTGTCATAGACATTCTGTGTGACCTGGGCAGTGATGAGCCCCGGCAGGTCCGAGCGAATGCCAGTGATGAGTGCTGCCGTAATGACAGACCCGGCCTGCAGGACGTAGGGCGAGGCGGGTGGTGTGACACGATCAGGGGTAACGATGCGACGGTCGACGGGGGCATTGAGAAAGGCGAGTTGCCGATCTTGATCCGTTTGTGCACCGCCGTCCGGTTGTGGTGCGATGAAGCTACCCGGAGGTGCCGCGCTAGGTGAAGCGAAACCCGATGGAGCGGTCGGTGACTGCGTAGCAAAGAACACTTCGCTTGTGCGGGCGGCCTCTTCTTCGGCCAGACGCCGCTGCTCGGCGGGATTCGGGCCGGGCATAGGCGAAGCGGGAACGGGTTGTCCTGCGTCTTGGGTTCGCAGGATCGGGCGTCCGAGGTCTCCGGGCAGGGCGGGGCCGATTTGCGGAATGCCGCTGTAGTCTGAAGGCAGGCGGCGCAGCTCGTCGGCGGTGGGGCGGTTTTCTGTGGTGAAGAGTTCGTCGGGGCGATCTCGGGCCGGGCGATCCTGCAAGGCAAAGATCAGTGCGCCGCCGATGCCTAGGGTTGTGATGACGGCGAGGCCGCCGAGAACCTTACGGGAGAGGCGCACGACGCGTGGCGGATCGGGCCGCAGCCGGAACGGATCAGTGGGGTTGGCCGACGGCGGCACTGCAGGGTCTGAGGCTGACGTGGTCATGGGCGCGGCCTCCCATCGGTGCGCACGATCCTGACCACCTGCTGATCGTCACCTCCGAGGCGCAATTCAGCGGCGGCAAAGAGCCGATCCACGATCAGGACGTTGCGGAAGACGCGGGTGTTCACCAATTCCGCGCTCCCATCGGCCCCGAGCACGAAGAGGGGTGGCATCTCGCCTTGCACGATCCCGCGCGGGAAGACGACATAGACGCGGCGGCCGTCGTCGAACACGCTGTCCGGCCGCCAGGGTGGGGTGTTCCCATCGACTTGCAGCCCATAGCGATAGTTACGATGGTTGGCCGGAGGGATCGCGGGCAACTCGATTGCAGGTGGGCGTGGTTGTGCACGCCCCGGCGGATAGGACCAGGCGACGGAGGGCATGTAGGAGGTCTCACTGGCGCGGAGTTCCAGCAGATACGTCCGACGGTCGGTGTTGATCACGAGATTTGTGGAGATGTCGGGCCGGGTCGGTTTGACGAGGATATGGACGCGGGCGGTGCGCCCGTTGCCGCTTTCAGTGTCCCCGATGATCCAGCGCGTCGTGTCTCCGGCCGCGATTGGTCCCGCGCCGGTCAATTGTTCGCCGGGTTCGAGCGCGATGTTGGTGATCTGACCGGGGGCGGCATAGATCTGGTAGAGTGCGCCTTCGCTGTAAGGGAAGACCTGGATCGCGTTGTAATACCCTTCGCGGCGGGGTTCGACACGGGCGGCCGCATTGGCATTGATCACGCGGGCCTCTGCGGTGGCCGCATCCGCGTCGCCGCCCCGCGACGGGGTCCAGGGCGGCGGCGTGTGGACCGCTCGCAGCGGTTCTTCGACCACGGGCGGCGGAGGCGCGGGCAGGGCGGGGACATCGCTGTCATAGTCGATTTCGGGCGGGGTGTAGCTTGCGCAGGCGCTGAGCAGGAGGCATGCGGTCAGGGTGATGGGGAAAGTGGTGCGTAGTCGTATCATTGCTGAAGCTCTCGTGACCAGTTGATGGCGTGGACATAGATGCCGAGAGGGTTTTGGCGGAGCCGTTCGGCGCTGCGCGGTGGCTGGATCGAGATGGTGAGGATCGCCGTCCAGCGCTCGGTTGCGGCGAGGTTGCCGTCCTGATAGCGACGCTCGGTCCAGGCGATACGGAAACTGTCGGGCGAGGCGCGAATGACGCTGGAGACATCGACCGAGATCTGGACCTCCCCGACCTGAGCGAAGGGATCGTTGGACCGGGCATAATCATTCAGCGCCATAGCGCCGCGATCGGTGGTGAACTCATAGGCACGCAACCAGTTTTGTCTGACAACGATAGGGTCGGCCGGGATCGCGCGGACCCGTTCGATGAATTGCGCCAGGTGATAGGCGATCTGCGGGTCGGTCACCTCATAGTCGGCAGTGGCGGGGGCGACGTTGCGGGCCTCGCCCAGTCGGTCGACCTCGACAACCCAGGGCACGACTGTGCCCTGCGCGGATTGCCAGACCAGACCGAAGGCCAGTCCTGCCGACAGGAACAGCGATCCGAAGGCCATCAGCCGCCAGTTCTTGGCCTGCACGCGGGCCGAGCCGATGCGGTCGTCCCAGACCTGTGCCGCCTTTTGATAAGGGGTCTCGGGTTCCGGGGTCTTGCCGTAGGTGAGCGAGGGGCGTTTGAACATCAGGGATCCCTTTCCGAAAGGCTGACAGAGGTGCCACCGCCGGGGCTGTCGCCTGAGCGCAAGGCATGGGTGGCGGCGGTCGCGCCATGGTGAAGCGTTTGCGCGCGACCCATGCGCGCGGCCCAAGCGGGCGGGCTGGATGAAGGTGTCGGGGCATTGGGGCTGCCGCCATCGGTGATGGCCCCGCCGCTGGCCGCAACCGCTGCCCGTGCTCCACCTTCGGCGCTGTCGCTCAAAGCTGACGCGGCGCGGCGCAAGGGACTGGTGGCGACACCGGCACCAGCCCGTGCGATACCACCGACCCCCGACGCAACCCCTGCGGCTCCGGTTTGTCCGGCGGATCCGAGACTGTACGCTGCGGAAGCCCCGCCGATTGTTGCGGCCCCGCCGCGGGCACCGGCGAGCACGCCGCGTCCCGCAGCGCCTGCGGCCATGCCCGTTCCGGCCATCCCGACGGCGGTGACACCTCCGGCCACGAGCCCGGTCCCAACGGCGGCCCCCATGCTGAGTTGCGGCCCGCCGGAGATCAGCCCGTTGGCGATGCCGGGGCCAAAGATGCCGAGGCCAAGTAGCGACAAAGCGGCCAGCACGATGGCCATGGCCTCTTCGATATTCGGCTGATCGCCGCCAAACCCGGCCGTGAACTCACCAAAAAGGCTCGACCCGATGCCGATGATCACGGCGAGCACCAGCACCTTGACGCCAGAAGAGACGACGTTGCCGAGCACCCGTTCGGCCAGAAACGCGGTTTTGCCGAAAAGGCCGAAAGGGATCAGCACGAACCCTGCGAGCGTAGTGAGCTTGAACTCGATCAGGGTGATGAACAGCTGCACCGAGAGAATAAAAAAGGCGAGCAGCACCATGGCCCAGGCGAACATCAGCACGATGATCTGGATGAAATTCTCGAAGAAGCTGACATAGCCCATCAGATCAGAGATCGAGGCGAGGATCGGCCGTCCGGCATCGAGGCCGACCTGGGCCACGCGCCCGGGTCGCATCAAATCGGTGGCACTGAACCCGGTGCCGCTGGCCTGCAGCCCGAGCCCGGCGAAGCTCTCAAAAACGATGCGGGCGAGCGCGTTCCAATTGGAAATGATGTAGGCGAAGGCACCCACAAAGAGGGTTTTCTTGATCAGACGCGCGAGGATGTCGTCATCCGCGCCCCAAGCCCAGAAGAGCGCAGCCAACGTGACATCGATGACGATCAGCGTCGTAGCAAGGAAGGCAACCTCGCCACCCAACAGCCCGAACCCGCTGTCGATGTAGCTGGTGAAGACTTCTAGGAAGCGGTCGATGACGCCGGTGCCACCCATTGGGTCACTCCTCCGGGTCGGAAGATAGGGACGGGGTCAGAAAACGACGGCGGGTCTCGGCCCAAATGGCGGCGCAGTCCTGGTCGTTCAAAGCGGCGTCGCCAAGGTCGCGGCAGCGCTGCAGCTCTGCCCGCAGCGGATCATTCACCTCGGGCCGTTCGGGGATGGATCGGGTATCAATGTCATCCTCACGGGCGATCTCCAGCAATGCGCCGAGGACAGCCATGAAGGCGAGAACACCTATGCCAAGCCGAAGGAGGAGCGCGCCTTTCATCTCAAACCTCAGTTCTGGAACATCTGCGCATTGCCCGGCTGATAGCCGGTGCCAGGTTCCAGAAACCGCCGCCGCTGCTCACGGGCCTGCTCCTGTGCCGCCGCCATTTGCGCCGCTTCCAGGTTCTGGGCGCGGCCTTGCGCAGCCATCAGCGCAGTCAGGTCCGAGATTTGCTGCGATTGCAGGGCGAGCAGTTGGTTCCCTGCCTGTGTCGCCTGCAAGGCCCCGGTCGCACCCTGGCTTTCACCGATCAGCGCCGACATCTGTGCGCGGTTGGTGTCGAGATTGCCGACCACCCCGGCTTGCACCCGCATGGCGTCCTGCAGGCCGCCGACGGTCGTCTGCCACCGCTCGCGAGCACCATCGATCAAGGCCTGATCGGTGGCCGTCAGCGAGGCCGGGCCGTAGTCGGTCTGAAAGGCCTGATCGATTGCCTGCACGTCATAGGCGATGCGCTGCGCCTCGCCCAGAAGCTGTTGCGTGCGCTGGACCGATTGCTGCAAATCTTGCAGTGCCGAATAGGGCAGGCTTGTCAGATTGCGCGCTTGATTGATCAACATCTGCGCCTCGTTCTGCAAGGAGGTGATCTGATTGTTGATCTGTTCGAGCGCGCGGGCGGCGGAAACGATATTCTCGGCGTGGTTCTGCGGGTCGTAGACGATGCGCCCGAAGCCGCCGAAAAACGCATGGGCAGGGGTGGCGGTGAGTGTTGCTGTCACGGGAACGGCGAGCAGAAGCGCTGTCGCAAGGCGGAGGGTGAGGTGTTTGGCGGTCATGGGGAAGTCTCCTTTTGCGTGAGGGGGGCGGGACCCGCTGGCGGATCCTTCGCGTGTTGATCTTCGATGTCCGAAGCTGGTGGCACGGGGGCCAGATTGGTCAGGCTGGGAAGCAGATCTAGGGCCCAATCGACGCCGCGTTCGCGCAGCCAGGCGGAGACGAAACCATCGCGCCCGTGTTCGGCGAGAATACGGGTAATCGCGGTCTGATCCGATTTGGAAGAGGTCGTGGTGAAGGCGAGGGCAATCTCGCCCAGACCGAGGTCGAAGAGCCGGTTGCCCCGCCGAGACTGGCAGTAATAATCGTGTTTTGGGGGGGCCCGGGCGAGAATGTCGATCTGCCGGTCATTCAAGCCAAAGCGGCGATAGATCTCGGCAATCTGTGGCTCGAGGGCGCGCTCGTTTGGCAGGAACAGTCGGGTCGGGCAGCTTTCGATGATTGCAGGTGCGATGGCCGAACCGTCGATATCTGCGAGCGACTGGGTGGCGAAAACGACACTGGCATTCTTCTTGCGCAGGGTTTTCAGCCATTCGCGCAATTGCCCGGCGAAACCTGTATCATCCAACGCCAGCCAACCTTCGTCGATGATTAACAGCGTTGGCGAGCCGTCCAGTCGGGCTTCGATGCGGTGGAAGAGATAGGCCAGCACGGCAGGGGCCGCGCCAGTGCCAATAAGCCCTTCGGTTTCGAAGGCCTGGATGGTGGCCGTACCGAGTTGCTCGTCTTCGGCGTCGAGCAAATGACCGAAAGCGCCGCTGATGCAGTAGGGCTGCAAAGCGCGTTTGAGGTCTTGGGACTGCAACAGCACCGACAGGCCCGTCAGGGTGCGTTCACCCACCGGGGCGGAGGCTAGCGACGACAGGGCGGACCAAAGGTGATCTTTCACGTCAGGCGTGACCGTCACGCCCTCGCGGGTGAGGATGTTGACGAACCAGTCTGCCGCCCAGCTGCGGGTCGCGGGCTCATGAATGCGGGCCAGGGGCTGCAAGGCGACGGGGTCGGACACATCTTCGGACAACGCACCGCCGAGATCGTGCCAGTCACCGCCCATGGCATGCGCCGCGGCCCGGATCGATCCACCGAAGTCGAAGGCAAAGACCTGCGCACCCGCATAGCGCCGAAACTGCAAGGCCATCAGGGCCAGCAGGACGGACTTGCCCGAGCCGGTCGGCCCGACGATCAATGTGTGGCCGACATCGCCGACATGCAGGGAGAGCCGGAACGGGGTCGAGCCCTCGGTCTGCCCAAAGAGTAACGCTGGGGCCGCGAAGTGGTCATCTTGTGCGGGACCCGCCCAGACGGCTGAAAGCGGGATCATATGGGCGAGGTTGAGCGTGGATACTGGCGGCTGGCGGACATTGGCGTAGACATGGCCGGGGAGAGATCCGAGCCAGGCTTCGACGGCATTGGTGGTCTCAGCAATGCAAGTGAAGTCGCGGCCCTGAATCAACTTTTCGACAAGCCGCAGTTTCTCATCGGCGATGCGCGGGTCGGCGTCCCAAACGGTGACGGTCGCGGTGACATAGGCTTCGCCAACCAGATCAGAACCAAGCTCCTGCAAAGCGGCATCGGCATCCATCGCCTTGTTGTGCGCATCCGAATCCAGAAGCGCTGACGTCTCGTTGGTCATGATTTCTTTGAGGATGGCCGCGATGGATTTACGTTTGGCAAACCATTGACGTCGGATCTTGGTGAGGAGCCGCGCGGCGTCGGTCTTGTCGAGCATGATCGCGCGAGTCGACCAGCGATAGGGGAAGGCCAGCCGGTTGAGGTCATCGAGAATGCCGGGCGTGGTCGCGCTCGGGTAACCGGTGATCGTCAGGATCCTCATATGCGCGTTCCCCAGCATTGGCTTAAGCCCTGCTGTCAGGGGTTCGTCGGCGAGCAACGCGTCGAGATGCATGGGCACTTCCGGCACGCGCACGCGCTGCACTTTCGTCGAGATCGTTGCATGCAGGTAGGTCAGAGTATCGGCGTCATCGAGCCAGACACACTCGGGCATGAAACCCTCAAGAAGTTGCAGCACGCGGTCAGTGCGATCGACAAAGCCTGCCAGCGTCTCGCGCGCATTGGCTCCGCTCTCGCAATCGCGTCCTTCGTACAAAAACCGTTCTGCCCTCGCTGCCTTTTCGGCGAGCGGCAGATACAGCAGTGTCAGAAAATACCGCGATTCGAAATGCGCACCTTCCTCCTCGAACTGCGCCTTGCGCTCTGCATCAACCAATGCCGACGCCGCATCGGGAAATTGGCTGTCGGGATAGGTGAGGGCGGGCACGCGTTGCGCTTCGACAAAGACTGCCCAGCCAGAGCCGAACCGTCGCAGTGCGTTGTTGATCCGGCCCGCGACGGCGACCAGTTCGGCGGGCACTGCGCTGTCGAGATCGGGGCCACGAAACTGTGCAGTGCGCTGAAATGATCCGTCCTTGTTCAGGACAACGCCCGCGCCGACAAGTGCCGCCCAGGGCAGGAAATCGGCCAGATGCGAGGATTTGCGACGGTATTCGGCGAGGTTCATCATCCGTCAAACTCCGAGATGGCTGGGGATGCGCAGATGGCGGCGCACCACATCGACAAAGAGCGGATCGCGCTTGGCGGCCCAGACGGCGGTGAGATGACCTGTGATCCAGATCAGCAGTCCGACCAGCCACAGCTGCAAGCCAAGCCCGATGGCGGCGGCAAGCGTGCCATTGAGAATGGCAATGGAGCGTGGCGCGCCGGCAAGCAGGATCGGTTCGGTCAGCGCCCGGTGAACCGGGATAACGAAGCCGGGGATCATATCTGGATCATGCATCAGATCACCGCCCCGCCACCAAAGGAGAAGAACGACAGAAAAAAGCTCGAGGCTGCAAAGGCGATGGAGATGCCGAAGACGATCTGGATCAGCCGTCGCGCGCCCCCAGAACTGTCGCCGAAGGCGAGGGTCAGGCCGGTAATGATGATGATCATCACGGCGATGATCTTGGCGACCGGGCCTTCGATAGATTCGAGGATGGCCTGCAGTGGCGCCTCCCAAGGCATCGACGAGCCTGCTGCGCGGGCGGGGGAGGCCAATATCAGTGAGACGAAGGCGGAAATGCAGAAGGCGTCGACCGCCCGGCGGCTCATTAGAACGCTGTTGAACATCAAAGGGATCCTTTGCTGGTGAAGGTTGCGGGGGACAGTCGATAGTCACCGGTCGCATCGAGGCCTTCGACGCGGGCTAGTTCAGAGAGGCAGCGTGCGGACCCACGTCCAGACAGGACGGCGACGAGGTCAATCGTTTCGGCGATCAATGCGCGCGGTACGGTGACAACAGCTTCCTGAATGAGCTGTTCCATGCGCCGCAGAGCACCGAGCGCCGTTCCTGCATGGATGGTCCCAATGCCGCCGGGATGGCCCGTGCCCCAAGCCTTCAAGAGGTCGAGGGCTTCCGGGCCGCGAACCTCGCCGATGGGGATGCGGTCAGGCCGCAGTCGCAGGGAAGAGCGCACGAGATCGGAGAGCGAAGCGACATTGTCTTTGGTGCGCAGTGCGACCAGATTAGGGGCAGCGCATTGCAGTTCGCGCGTGTCCTCTATCAAGACAACGCGGTCTTTTGTCTTGGCGACTTCGGCCAAGAGAGCGTTCGTGAGTGTCGTTTTGCCGGTGGAGGTGCCACCGGCAACGAGGATGTTGCTGCGGTCCGCGACTGCAATGCGCAAGATATCAGCCTGTGCCTGCGTCATGATTTCGGCGGTGACGTAATCGTCCAGCGAAAAGACAGCCACGGCGGGTTTGCGAATTGCAAATGTGGGCGCCGCAACGACGGGTGGCAGAAGCCCCTCGAACCGCTCTCCCGTTTCGGGGAGTTCAGCGGACACGCGTGGTGCAGCAGGATGCACCTCAGCACCAACATAGTGGGCGACCAGCCGGACAATACGCTCGGCATCAGCATGGGACATGCAATGATCCGTGGCACATAAACCGTCCGACAGATGATCGAACCACAGCCGTCCGTCAGGATTGAGCATCACTTCGACGACTTGCGCGTCATCTAGGTAGCGGGCGATGGCGGGGCCGAGCGCAGTGCGCAGCATTCGGCTGCCGCGGGAGATTGCTTGGGAATTTCGATGTAGAGCTGTCATGTGCATCCCCGTGCAAAGGGACGTCGGTGGACGGCCCTAGATTGGGGACAAGTAAGAAAACCTGAAATGATTGCCTGACAACAGCGTCGTGGGAGTAGAAGTGCGCTAGCGTGAAAAGACAGGCAAACGGCGGGTGCGAAGCTGCGATACCATATCCGCAATCGTCGCGTGAGCAACTTCGCGCGCGCTCAAAGCTCCATTGATGCATGACGGTGACTTGGTGACATTGTTGAACATAGACCCATCGCAAACTCGACAAACCAATCGCTTCAAAGCCGGAATTTCGAGGGATTGAAGTCTGTCCTTAGCGCTGACAGGTTAACGAAATGGCATTCTTGTGATGTCGCGTACCAAGAAGCCTTGTTCGCCTCAGCAATTTCAACGCATTGACCGCGAACAGTGGCGTTAAGCTAATGAACAAACATCAGCGTTCTGCGTTGTTTAATTTCTGAGCATTGGAAGTGATCGATCTGGCGGCATTAGTCGACTTGTCTGTTTGCCGCGTTCACTGTGAATGTGTTGGGTTTAGGCGAACAATTCAGGGCACTCACGAGCGCATTTGTTGGTCAGGATAATGTAGACCAGATGCAGCGTTGCGAGACCCGCCAGCAGGCAGAAAAACGAAATATATGCGAATTGCAGGAAGGCGATATCGACCACGATCACCGCCACCAGCGTCAGGGCGAAATGGCGCATGTGTTTGTAATGCGACAGCGCCGGTGGCAGGGTGATGAGGGTAACATAGATCGTATTAGTCAGCCAGCGCGGCATCATGAAATCAAGCCACATGGATTTTTCATAGGCCAGTGACTGGTTGTTGATCTCGACCACGACCATGCTGCTGTTCAGCCCGTGCGGGATGTAGAGCAACAGCCCGAAGGCCAGCCCGATCAGCGCCATGAGGCGGAACAACCGCTTGCGCGGACTGTCATCCGGTTCAAGCACGTAGACCGAGAACGGCACCCAGATCGGCCACATGAACCAGGTGAAAAAGATGAACCCCATCGCCCCCCATAAAACCGTCAGGGGATCGTTTCCGTTCATGCCGACCCAGACGAAGCCCTCGGTGAACTGCTGCAGTCCGGCAAAAAGCGGCATCAGGGCAAGCGGAAGATACCGTTTGTTTCGCCGCCACGCCACAATTGAAATGGCCGTGCCGCCGCCGACAAGGAACACGCTGGCGGCAAAGCTGACTTGCGCGGACAAGCACATGGAATCTTCCCCCTTATCGGTTCGTTCTGAGACACGCTCCTTCACAAATCCTAAACCAAGCACCGGGAATATTGAAGTTGCGAATTGTCAATGGATGCCGACAGTGTGTCCGCAGTCCAGACCTCGGCGATCCCGCGCCACTCGGTTAAGTGATTCTCAGTGCGCAAAAGGCCCTAGACCTGCCAACATCCACGTAGTCCCCGGTGAAGATATTCGAATGCAGGACGGCGGCAATTTGATTAGCGCCATTGCCCGCGACGCTCTGCATTCTTCTGTACCGGTCAGGTCAAAATACGATTTGCATTCGTGCCCTGATCTCTTTTCCGTTCTCGCCGCTGGCCTGCTTGCCTTCCATGTAGCTCAGACCAAGGCGAACGGCGTTGTTCGGGTAATAGTTGATGCCGACGGTGGTTTGCTTACCCTCTGTCGTACCAAGACCGACATCGCTGAACTTGCCGTATCCGTCCTCGTAGCGAAGCACTGCTTCCCATGCACCTTTCGAACTGCTTGGCTTCACCCGCTTGAACACGCCGTTGCTGTAGGGACGGCTTTCACCGGTCAGAATCCATCCTGCCTGAATGTAGTATCCGTCCACATCAACCCCGCCCGTGTCAGCGTTGAAGTATTCGGCCTGCGTGTGAAAGGGCCCCGATGCGGCCGCCAATTCGATGTTGTACGCATCGGTTTCGTTGGCAGGCAGATCGGCATCACGGCTGGTAAAGCCGGCGCCAAGATGCAAGACCAGATCATCGGTCTGGATCGGGGCATAGGTAACGCGGCCGGTGATGGCCGTACTGCCGAAATCATCGCTGCCGTTGCCGGCCGCCTCGAAAACGCCCAGGCCGTAGGTCCAGTTGTCACCGCCACCATGGAGTTGCACACCGGCGTTGCGGCCGGGCGCGTAGAATTCGGTAAGGGCCGTGCGCTCAAGCGATGATATGTCCTTCGAACTGGTAAGTTGCTCAAGGCCAAATGGTTCCTTTTGCTTGCCCACCGTGATCCGGGCCATCTCGCCGAAACCGGTATAGCGCAGATAGAGGTCCTCGGCGCTGCCGCCGCCGGTACCGCTTTCGGCGAGATTGAACTGTGCCTTGAAGGCCCAGTCGAGATATTTACCCTCGAAAAAAATCCGTGCGCGACGCACATCGAAATCATCGCTCTTACCGCTGATGTCGGAATCGGTCGAATCGTAATCCCACTGCAGGCGCCCCCCCACCCGGAAAGACGCGGTACCATCAGCATTCTTGAAGGTTATCCCGCTCCCTGCCTTGAGGTTGAAACCAGAGGTTTCGTCGGCCTGCGCGACGCCCGCCGCAGCGGCGAGCAATGCCGCCGATATAAACTTCATTTTCATTTCGTGTTCTCCAATTCTGTCAGGAAAATGCCATCGAGGCATCCGCAAGAGTCTCTTTCAACCGGGTATCCGGCGGGGCTACAGGCTGGCGAATCCCGCCAAAGACCCTTGCCGCTGAATTGCAGGCGATTGTTACAGGATCATGACGGTTTCGGGCATCGCTTGGCTTCGCTTTTGGCCAGCGCGCAGACCGAAGCGGACGGCTTCTGAACGGGAATACACGCGCAGGGCCGACCCCAATTCGGCTCTTTTGTTTGCAGTGTCGTGGTGGCTGGCCGGACTGAGTTGAGCAAAGTGTAACGATCCGGGTCTGGTCGCGTCCTCTTGTTTGCTGTCTGCTGACCACTCGCCCCTACGAATTGACCGCATTGCAGAATCTTCTAGTCTGAAATAGATTTGGGACTTCAAATGAGGTGCCACGGATGAGCGAACTTTCCCAATACGCGATCCTTTTCGGGTTGAGCGTTGGTGTGTTCGGTTTCGTGCTCAGCCTCTATGGGCTTGCCCGCGCCATCGGGCGCGCGCGCTTGGAACCCGGCAAGGACGTGCCCGCCACCGCCGGCACCCTGTCGCGCGATCCGGTCTGGGTGCGCTACCATGCGCGTTATGCCGGTTATGCGCTGCTGTTTCTGGCCTTCGACATGGAGATGGCGTTCATGTATCCGTGGGCGGTCGTCTACCGCGAAGAAGGGCTGATCGCATTGCTCGACATGGGCGTTTTCCTCT
>NZ_JAXGFR010000035.1:0-14440 GCF_041008775.1 Pseudophaeobacter sp. C1-32P7
CCTCATCCTCAAAGATGCCTCAGTCTCTCCTGAGCGTCTCAACCGTCTTTCCGATCCGTCATCAGCGTCTCCGCCGCGCCCCGTAGCGCCTCAGCGCCGCCGGTGAAGGGGGTTCTAGTCCTAAGGGCCGGAGGGCGCAAGCAGAAATTTTCGATTCCGGGCGGTTTTTTCAAAAAACCTTCATGCGCCCATGTTTTAAGCGATTTGATGGGCCTGAGGCACGATCAGGTGGTGGCTTTTCTGCGGATTACGGGCAGGCGCAGGGCCAGAAGCGTAAGAATCACGGCCAGATAGGCCAGCGGTTCGATCTGAAACCCTTTGACCAGCATCACATAGTGCAGCGCCCCAAGGGCAATGGCCGGATAGGTCAGGCGATGCAGAATGCGCCAGCGCGGACCGAGTCGGCGCACAGAAGCATTGTTCGATGTCACCGCGAGCGGCAGGAGCAGCACAAAGGCCGCCATGCCGATGGTGATATAGGGACGTTTCAGGATATCAGCGAGAATCTGGGATGGGATCTGCACATCCAGCAGCAGCCACACCAAAAGGTGGCACAGCACATATATAAAGGAGAGGACCCCCAGCGCCCGGCGGAACCGCATCAGGTTCAGCCCGGCGTAACGGCGCAAGGGGGTCACCGCCAGCACCGCCACCAGCAACTTCAGCGCCAGTTCGCCATATTCATGCTCCAGCGCCTTGACCGGTTCGACCCCAAGGCCACCGGTCAAGGCCAGAAAGAACAACCCCGGCACCGGCAGGAGGCCCAGCAGATAGACACTCCAAACCGGAACACGGCGCAGCAGCTGGTTCAGGCCATCCATCAGAAGTGTTTGGCCAGATCCATCCCCTCGTAAAGAGAGGCGACCTCTTTTTCATAGCCATTGAACATCAGTGTCGGCTCCCGGCCTGCAAAAAGACCGCCGCCGATACGCCGTTCGGTGGCCTGGCTCCAGCGGGGATGATCCACCTTTGGGTTCACGTTACTGTAGAATCCGTATTCGCGGGCATTGGCCATGTTCCAGCTGGTAGGCGGTTCCTGATCCGTCACAGTGATGCGCACCACCGATTTGATCGACTTGAAACCGTATTTCCATGGCACCACCAGACGGAGGGGGGCGCCGTTCTGGTTTGGCAGCGGCTTGCCGAAGATGCCGGTGGCCATCAGGGTCAGCGGATGCATCGCCTCATCAAGGCGCAGGCCCTCGCGGTAGGGCCAGTCCAGAACCCGATAGGCGGTGCCCGGCATTTCCGAGGGGCGATAGAGCGTTTCGAAGGCCACGTATTTCGCCCCTTCCTGCACACCCGCCATATTGAGAAGATCCGCCAGTTCGAATCCGCTCCAGGGCACCACCATCGACCAGGCCTCGACACAGCGGAAGCGGTAGATGCGTTCCTCGATCGTCATCTCACTGAGGATCTGCTGAAAGTCATAGGCGCCGGGCCGGTCAACCATGCCATCGATCCGGACGCTCCAGGGTTCGGTCGTCATCTGTCCGGCATAGGCTGCGGGATCGCCCTTGCCGGTGCCGAATTCGTAGAAGTTGCAATAGCTGGTCACGTCGTCCCAGCTGTTGGGCTCCAGCGTCTCGGCCTTGGCGCCGCCCGCCAGCGTGCTCAGCCCAAGCCCGGCCATGCCCGCCATGATCTGGCGGCGGTTCCAGAAGGCCGCTTCGGGGGTGATATCAGCCTCGGTCAGGGTATTGGTCCAGCGACGTGCCATTGCGGGCTCCTTTTTCCATGTTCGTTACCAGAGCTAGCGCGGGAGAGGCCACGGACCAAAACATATCCTGTCACGACTCCGCGATAGCACTGTAACCTGGCATGATCTCGTTCATCGGACGGGAGGTGCCATCCCCCTGTACGATGCGCACGTGGCGCCGCCGCAGCTGACGCGGCTCGGCCACCCCCACGGAATGGGCGATGGTTTCGACCTCGTGGATCACCTCGCGGGCAAACCGGGCCACGCGCTTGTCCTTATCCTCAACCACCAGGCCCTTTTGCAGGCGCGGATCATGGGTGGTGATACCGGTGGGGCAGGTGTTCTTGTTGCATTTGAGCGCCTGAATACAGCCAAGGGAGAACATGAAGCCACGCGCCGAGGTCACGAAATCGGCCCCCGCGGCCAGCGCCCAGGCCACATCGCCGGGATTGACCAGCTTGCCGCTGGCGATCAGGCGGATGCGCTCCTTCATCCCGTATTCATCGCGCAGGTTACAGACCATCGGCAGCGCCTCGCGCACCGACATCCCGACCAGATCGATCAGCGGCATGGGGGCTGCGCCGGTGCCACCTTCGCCGCCATCGATGGTGATGAAGTCCGGCGCATCACCCGGGCGCGAGGCGATGTTCATGAACATTTCCCGCATCACCGCTTCGGAGCCGACCACCGTTTTGATCCCGACCGGCTTGCCCGTGACCTCGCGCACATGAGAAATCATGTCGAGAAGGTCATCGAACGTTCCGATCTCGGGGTGGCGGTTGGGAGATATACTCGCCTTGCCTTCGGGGATGCCGCGGATCTCGGCAATCTCGGCGTTGACCTTGGCCGCAGGCAGGATGCCGCCCTTACCCGGTTTGGCCCCTTGCGACAGCTTCAGTTCGAACATCCGCACGTTCGGATGTTCCGCCACCTTGCACAGCTTTTCATCACTCAGGTTGCCGTGTTCATCGCGCACGCCGTATTTCGCGGTGCCGATCTGGAAAACAATGTCGCAGCCGCCCTCAAGGTGAAACGGGCTGAGCCCCCCTTCACCGGTGTTCATCCAGACCCCCGCCTCACGCGCGCCGCGGCTGAGCGCCCGGACAGCGGGGCGTGACAGGGCGCCGTAGCTCATCCCGGAAATGTTGTAAAAGGAGGGCGCCAGATAGGGCACCCGTGCCCCTGCCCCGATCACCATGGGTTCGGAACTGGCGTATTGGTCATCAAGGGGCGGGAAAGGTGCGTTGACGAAGATCGCCGTGCCCGGCACCGAAGTATTGCGGGTTGAACCGAAGGCGACCGTGTTTCCCTTGCCCTCACTGGCGCGGCTCACCCAGTCGCGCTGCGCCCGGTTGAACGGCAGTTCTTCGCGATCCATGGCAAAGAAATACTGACGGAAGAATTCGCCTAGCGTGCTGAACAGATGCCGGAAGCGTCCGATGACAGGGTAGTTGCGCCGGATCGCATCCTCGGTCTGAAGCCTGTCCACAAGAAACAGGACCAGCAACAGCAGCCCGACCGCCCCCAGCGCAAAAACAAATGCAAGCGCCAGGAATTCTATGGCATTCGCCGCAATACCCATGCAAAAACTCCTATGTACCTATATATTCAGTAAGACGCGCGGCCCAGACACCGCCTGCCCTGCCCCAGACTGAGGGGGAACGCCGGGGCGGGCAAGCGAGCTTTGCTCACAAAAGGGAGATATATCATGAATTTTTTCGCAGCCACCGTTGCCGCCACGGCCACCGCCCTGTCCCTCGGCGCCAGCGCCCAGGCCGAAGGCATGGTCAGCTACAAAACCACGCTGTCCTTTGACGACGTGACCTTTGGCCTGGAAAGCGCCATCACCGACCGCGGTCTGGTGGTCGATCACATCAGCCACGTGGGCGATATGCTGGAACGCACCCGCGCCGATGTCGGCTCTGACGTCGTTCTGTTCGAAAAGGCTGACGTCTATTCCTTCTGCTCGGCGCAACTGTCGCGGCAGGTGATGGAAGCCGACCCGATGAACATCATGTTCTGCCCCTATGACATCTTCGTCGCCCAGATCCCCGGCGAGGAAGAGATCACCATCGGCTTCCGTGCCTTCCCCGAGGGCGAGATGCAGGTGATTCAGGAACTGCTGGACGGCATCGCCCGCGAGGCGATCGAGGAATAAGGCGCGGCCCCGTCGCACACATATATATGTGTGTGTGCGGTCAGCACAGAGATTGCCCGGGACCGGGATCACCGGTTCCGGGCGGGACGCTGCTGTGGGCGGCCCTCGATAAGTCACTAAATTTCATGCTAAATTAATACCGCGAAAATATCTCTTCTTCATCCCGCCTGCCGGGAAATGCATTGCTGAAGAAGAGGTCCAATGTTTTTCAAATTCAAGTCTGCAGAACGCACACAAGAACAAGACGATTTGCTGGGTACATTGGCAGCCATAGAGAAGACACAAGCAGTCATCGAATTCACACCCGACGGAACGATCCTGCGCGCAAACGAGAATTTTCTCTCTTCCCTCGGCTATACCGAACAGGAAATCACCGGTAAGGCCCACAGAATGCTTGTCTCCGCAGACTATGCCAGTGGCCCTCAGTTCCGGGAGTTGTGGCAGGCGCTTGAACAGGGGCAGCATTTCACCGACCAGTTCCCCATGCGGTCCAAATCAGGCACCGAAGTCTGGATCCAGGCGACCTTTGCGCCGGTTCTGGACGCGGCGGGACAGGTGCGCAAGATCATCAAGCTGGGCACCGACATCACCTACCGCCGCAAGGCGATCCAGGATATTTCGCACGGGCTGGTCGCACTGCGCGACGGCGCGCTGGATCACCGCATTCCAGTCTCTGACATTCCTGACCTTGGCGCCGTGGCCGGAAATTTCAACGCGGCGGTCACGCAGCTGGAAACGGTCATCTCGGCGGTCAAATCCGTGTCGGAAACTGTAGAGCACGCAGCGACTGGCATCAGCCAGTCTTCGGCAGAACTGTCACAGCGCACTGAAACCCAGGCGGCAACCCTGGAACAGACCGCAGCCGCCATTGAAGAGCTGACCACAACCGTCAAATCCGCTGCGCAGGGCGCGCAGGATGTGGAGCGAATCGTGACAGAGGCGCAGACCACCGCCGAGGGCAGCAGCACCGTCGTGCAGGAAGCCATTGATGCGATGGATCAGATCCGCGCCTCCTCGGAAAAGATCTCAACCATTCTGACCGTCATCGACGACATTTCCTTCCAGACCAGCCTGCTTGCGCTCAACGCCGGGGTCGAAGCCGCCCGGGCCGGCGAAGCAGGCCGTGGCTTTGCCGTGGTTGCCTCCGAGGTGCGGGCGCTGGCGAAACGGTCGACCGATGCCGCCGGAGAGATCAAGCTGCTGATCACCGAAAGCTCGGGCCATGTGGTCACGGGCGTCGATCTGGTCGGCCGCGCCGGCGGGGAGCTGAAATCGATCATCCAAAGCGTCAGCACGATTTCCGGCCACGTCAGCGACATCGCACGGGGAACGCAGGAGCAATCCGCGACCCTGTCCGAAATCAACATGGGCATGGGACAGCTGGACGAAGTCACCCAAAGCAATGCCGCAATGGTCGAAGACGCCTCCGGCGCCAGCCAGATCATGGCCAACAACGCTAAAAACCTGTCACAACAAGTGGCTCAGTTCAGAACCAGCAACGGCGCCGGGACTGAGGGCCGCGCGAACGTGGTGCGCTTCAATGCCGCCCAGCGCGCACAGGCCCCGGTCGCAACACCTTCGGCGGCTACAGTCAACGCGACAGCGCGGTCAGCCACATCGGGGAATGTGGAGACCTGGGAAGACTTCTGAACATCCCGTGCCCGAATTATAGAAAAGGCCCGCCATCTCTGGCGGGCCTTCTGCGTTTCATCCGCAAGGATCGAGTGGGTGCTTAGTGCACCACGGCATCGTCCGGCTTGGGCCGGTCGGTGGTTCCGATCCGGTCGCCGATGATCAGACCATCCGCCCCGGCAGAAACCGGTACGGTGTCCCCGTCACGAATATCGCCAGCCAGCAGCAATTCGGCCAGCGGGTTCTGCAAGGCACGCTGGATCACGCGCTTCAGCGGGCGGGCACCGAACACCGGATCATAGCCTTCGTCGGCCAGCCAGGTCTGCGCACCTTCATCCAGTTGCAGGGTGATCTTGCGATCGGCCAGACGCTTCTCAAGCCGCTTGAGCTGGATCTTGACGATGCCGTCCATATCGGCGCGAGCCAGACGATCAAAGATGATCGTCTCGTCCAGACGGTTCAGGAATTCGGGGCGGAAATGCGCCCGCACCGCATCCATAACGTCGCGCTTGGCATCCGATGCATCAGCGCCTTCGGGCAACTGGCTCAGCGCCTGCGCGCCAAGGTTCGACGTCAGGATGATCAGCGTCTGCTTGAAGTCCACGGTGCGGCCCTGACCATCGGTCAGCATACCGTCATCCAGAACCTGCAAGAGCACGTTGAACACATCCGGATGCGCCTTTTCGACCTCGTCAAACAGAACCACCTGATAAGGACGCCGCCGCACGGCCTCGGTCAACACGCCACCTTCCTCGTAGCCGACATAGCCCGGAGGAGCACCGATCAGGCGCGCCACCGCGTGTTTCTCCATGAATTCGGACATGTCGATGCGCACCATCGCGTTGTCGTCATCAAAAAGGAACTCAGCCACGGCCTTGGTTAGTTCGGTCTTACCGACACCGGTCGGCCCGAGGAACAGGAAGCTGCCAAGCGGACGGTTCTCATCGTTGAGCCCCGCACGTGCCCGGCGCACCGCATTGGCCACCGCCGTCACGGCAGAGTTCTGACCAATCACGCGAGCATGCAGGTCGTCTTCCATCCGCAGCAGTTTCTCGCGCTCACCTTCCAGCATCTTGGAGGTCGGGATCCCGGTCCAGCGCTCGACAACACCGGCGATCTGCTCGGGGCGGACGGCCTCTTCGACCATCAGACCCCGCTGTTCCTTCTCCTCGGCCTCGGCCAGCTGTTTTTCCAGCCCCGGGATGACGCCATAGGACAGTTCACCCGCACGGGCGAGGTTGCCTTCGCGTTTGGCGATATCCAGTTCGGCGCGCGCCTTGTCGAGCTGCTCTTTCAGATCACGGGCGCCGGCCAGCTTGTCACGTTCAGCCTGCCACTGGGCGGTCATCTCTGCGGATTGCTCCTGCAGGTCCGACAGCTCTTTCTGCAGCGTCTCCAGACGATCACGCGAGGCGGCATCGTCTTCCAGCTTCAGCGCCTCTTCCTCGATCTGCATCTGCAGGATCTGGCGGTCAAGCGCGTCCAGCTCTTCGGGCTTGCTGTCCACCTGCATGCGCAGACGGCTGGCGGCTTCGTCCATCAGGTCGATGGCCTTGTCCGGCAGGAAACGGTCGGTGATATAGCGGTTCGACAGGGTCGCCGCCGCCACCAGGGCCGCATCGGCGATGCGCACACCGTGGTGCAACTCGTACTTTTCCTTGATACCGCGCAGGATCGAAATCGTGTCCTCCACCGTCGGCTCGGACACCATCACCGGCTGGAACCGGCGTGCAAGGGCCGCGTCCTTTTCGACATACTTGCGGTATTCATCCAGAGTGGTTGCGCCGATGCAGTGCAGCTCACCCCGTGCAAGCGCAGGCTTGATCAGGTTGGCCGCATCCATGGCACCATCGGATTTGCCCGCCCCCACAAGAGTGTGCATCTCGTCGATGAACAGGATGATCTCACCGGCGGCTTCAGTCACTTCGGTCAGAACAGCCTTCAGGCGTTCTTCAAACTCACCGCGGTACTTCGCACCTGCGATCAGCGCCCCCATGTCCAGCGCCAGAAGCTGCTTGTCGCGCAGGCTCTCAGGCACATCGCCATTGACGATGCGCAGCGCCATGCCCTCGGCGATGGCAGTCTTACCGACGCCCGGCTCACCGATCAGCACCGGGTTGTTCTTGGTGCGGCGGCTCAGCACCTGCATGGCGCGGCGGATTTCCTCGTCCCGGCCAATGATCGGGTCGATCTTGCCCTCGCGGGCGGCTTCGGTCAGGTCGCGGGCGTATTTCTTCAGCGCGTCATAGCCTTCTTCGGCCGTGGCGCTGTCGGCGGTGCGGCCCTTGCGAATGTCATTGATCGCCTCGTTCAGCTTCTGGGCAGAAACATTGCCTGCCTCCAGCGCGTCCTTGGCCTTGGATTTCACCATGCAAAGCGCCATCAGGACACGCTCGACCGGGACAAAACTGTCGCCTGCCTTGTCGGCAATCTTGGCGGCTTCATCCAGCACCTTGGCGGTCTGCTGATCCAGATACATCTGGCTGCCGTCGCCGCTGACCTTGGGCAACTTGGCAACAGCCGCATCCGCAGATCCGGCAACCTGGGTGGCATCGCCGCCCGCGCGGGTGATCAGGTTGGCAGCAAGCCCCTGATCGTCATCCATCAAAGCTTTCAAAAGGTGCTCGGGCACCATGCGCTGGTGCTCTTCGCGCAGTGCAATTGTCTGCGCCGCCTGCACGAAACCGCGTGCACGCTCAGTGAACTTGGTCAAGTCCATCTCTCTCTCCTTTTACAAGCGCCCGATCAATATGGCAGCGCCCGCTTTGCGGCACGCCCCGGTCCGGGCCTCACACTCCAATTTGGGAGGTCTCGCCCCCTCTTCAAGAGCATATTGACCGCAAAGAGATGCAAAATCTCTGACCTCAATCAAATTCTCATGGGCAGGCGCGGCGCCAAATGCCTTGTTTTTTAGGCTTTCCCAACCGCCCCGTGCGGATTAGGAAAGCGCAATTCCGCATCCCCTGTCACGTTTTCACAAAACCGGAGACCCGCCATGTCTGCCACTGCCCCGATTGCCGACGACCGCCTGATCGTTGCCATGGACGTTCCCAACGCAATCGAAGGATTGAAACTGGCCGAGCGGCTGGGCGATGCGGTGTCCTTTTACAAGATCGGTCTTGGCATGCTGACCGGCGGCGGGCTGGCGCTGGCGAATGAGATGAAGCAGGAGCTGGGCAAGCGGATCTTCCTCGATATGAAACTGTTCGACATCGGCGCCACGGTGGAAAACGCCGTGCGCGGGCTGGCGCAGTTCGATCTGGATTTCCTGACAGTGCATGGCGACCCCTATGTGGTGCGCGCAGCCAAGGAAGGCGCGGCAGGCAAGGACATGAAGATCCTCGCCGTCACCATCCTGACCTCGCTGGATCGCGATGACCTTGATGGGGCGCTGATCAAACCCGGAGAAATCCGCGATCTGGTGCAGGAGCGTGCAGGAAATGCCTTTGCCGCCGGAGCCGACGGGGTGATCGCCAGCCCGCAGGAAGCCGCCCTGATCCGCGCCCTGCCCGAGGCAGCGGGCAAACTGATCGTCACCCCCGGCGTGCGCCCGGCCGGTGCGGATCTGGGAGACCAGAAACGCGTTGCCACCCCGGCCAGCGCCATTGCCGATGGCGCCGATCACATCGTTGTCGGTCGCCCGATCTGGAAGGCAGCAGACCCGCGCAAGGCCGCCGAAGACATTCTGACCGAGCTGCGCAGCCTGTAGTCCAGCGAGCCGCATTGCGGCTGAACGCAGTCCCAATAAACGTATCAGGGGTGGCGGTCAGTGCGTCCGTCTTGGCCGCCGCGCCCATCCGGCAAACCTTACCACTGCGGTTTGCCCAATTTTCAGGCAGAATTTGCACGACATGGTCAGCAAAACATTTCCCGCCGAAATTTCCTGAAAACTGCCCTGACCCAACGTCAACCTCATAATATTTAACTAGAATACCAAAACTGACCTCCCCAGAGCCGCCACACAGCTGTGCCCGGAAAAGCACAGGCTGTGGCAGAGCATCCATTTCGGGGAAGTGCAAAATTTGCGTCAGGGAGTCGGATCGGCGATTCTGGTCTCAACACTCCCCAGACGAACTCTTCTTCCTGAGGTTCGTCACCTGCCCCCGCCGTTTCGAGCGGGGGATTTTTCTTGAAAAACCTCCACAGCGCCCGACGCTAAGCTCTGGCCTCGCTCAGATAGCCCGAGAGCTGTTCGGCGAAATGCGGCACAGCAAGGGGATGTTCGCAATACTCCCGCGGATCCATCAGAGCCCACCGCTGCCCTTCCGAACCCAATCGGATGTCCGACACCAATCCCGCAGGCTGATGGGAGACAAAGAACCAGACATATCCGCGCGGTCGACTGTAGCGGCGCGACCAGACCAGATCAGACGGGGCCAGTTGCAGCCCGATCTCTTCCTCGGTTTCTCTCAGCGCGCAAACCTCGGGGCTTTCCTCCTGCTCCCGTCCGCCGCCGGGCAGATCCCAATGACCGGGATAGGGAATGTCGGGTTTGTCATCGCGCAGGATGACCACGATTTCCTGGCCCAGAAACAAGGCCAGTTTTGCACCTGAAAATGTCATGACATGAACATGGCCCCGCGATGGCCTAAAGACAATATTGCCGGGCCAGAGTACACTCATCCTGCACCGTTTCAACGAAGCCCCCTACCCGCCTGCCATGCCCGCCTCATCCACATCTTCGCAGTCTTCCGCCCTGTGCCGAGACTGCCTGCGCCAGATCGCACCGCCGCAGCGGCGCCCACTGCGTTGCCCGGCCTGCGGCAGTCCGCGCGTCAAGGTGCATGACGAGCTGTTTTCGCTGACCATCGCCCATATGGATTGCGATGCCTTCTATGCCAGCGTTGAGAAACGCGATGACCCGGCGCTGGCCGACAAGCCGGTGATCATCGGCGGCGGGCGGCGCGGGGTGGTCTCCACCGCCTGCTATGTGGCGCGTATCCGGGGCGTCAAATCCGCGATGCCGATGTTTCAGGCGCTGAAGCTTTGCTCCGATGCAGTGGTGATCAAACCCCGGATGCAGGTCTATGCCGAGGTGAGCCGCGCCGTGCGCGAAATGATGAACGAGTTGACGCCGGATGTGGAACCGCTGTCACTGGACGAAGCCTTCATGGATCTGTCCGGCACCGAAAAACTGCACGGGGCGCCGCCCGCCGTGATGCTGGCGCGGTTGGTCAAACGCATGAAGGACGAGCTGGGAATCACCGGCTCGATCGGCCTCAGCCACAACAAATTCCTGGCCAAGGTTGCCTCAGATCTGGACAAGCCGCGCGGATTTTCGGTGATCGGTAAATCCGAGACCGCAGATTTCCTGCACGACAAACCGGTGCGGCTGATCTGGGGCATTGGTCCTGCGGCACAGGCTTCGCTGGACAAAGCGGGGATTCGCACATTTGCCGATCTTCTGCGCTGGGACCGGCAAGATCTGCACGCCCGCTTCGGCTCGATGGGGGACCGGCTGTGGCATCTGGCCCGGGGCGAGGACCGGCGCCGCGTTTCCGCCAATGCGCCAGTGAAATCGATCTCCAAGGAAACAACGTTTTTTGAGGATACAGCCAATACCGAGGTTCTGGACGGCCATCTGTGGCGGCTGGCGACTCAGGTCTCGGACCGGGCCAAGGCCAAGGAAAAGGCCGGGCGCGTGGTGACGCTGAAACTGAAACGGGCCAATCATTCGGCCCTGACCCGCCGCATCGCCCTGCGCAGCCCCACCCAGATGGCCGATACGATCTATCGCACCGCACGTGCTCTGTTGGATCAGGTGGGCGATCAGGGTCCCTATCGCCTGCTTGGCTGCGGCATTTCCGATCTGGTGCCCGCCGATCAGGCCGATGTGACCGGCGACCTTCTGGACCCGCAGGCCAGCCAGCGTGCCGGAGCCGAACGGGCCAGCGATGCCATCCGCAAACGGTTTGGAGATGGCGCCATCCTGAAAGGGCGTGCCCTGCGTTAGGATCGCTCCTGCCCAGACCCGCAGCGGGCTCTTACTCGGCGGCAAGCGGACGCTGTTCCTGCACCGAATCTGTCATTGCTGCGATGACACCGCGCAAAGCGTCCTGAAGGATGGCGAAATTGCCATTGGGCCGGATCGTGGCCTCATCCATATAAAGAGAGCGGTCGATTTCCACCTGGATCGCGTGCTGATTGCGCGACGGGCGGCCGTAGGCCTGCGTAATATAGGCGCCGGCAAAGGGCGCGTTGCGGGCCACCCGCAAACCGACACTGGTAAAGGCGGCTTCGACACGATCAACGATCTCACCCGCCGCCGCAGCCCCAAACCGATCCCCCAGTACCACGTCCGGCATCTGCCCCGACCGGGTGGGCATGGTTTCCAGCGCCTCGTGCGGCATCGAGTGACAATCGATCAGAATCGCATGGCCAAACCCGATATGGGCCTGATCCAGCAATCCCTGCAGCGCCCGGTGATAGGGGCGCCAGTAGCTGTCGATGCGCCTGCGGGCCTCGGTCAGTGGCAGTTTACCCCGGTAGATCGCCTGGCCGCCCGCAACGACCCGGGGAATCACCCCCAGTCCCGAGGCCACGCGGGGATTCTGGCCCCGGCGCATCACTCCTTCGATCAGCGCTGGGTCCAACTCCTCCGGAGAGCGGTTCAAATCCAGATAGGCGCGCGGCTTTACCGCTCTTAGCAGCGGCGCACCATATTCAGGCGCTGCAGCAAAAAGCCGGTCGACAAAGGCATCTTCGGAACTGCGGATCCGGTGCGGATCGAGAATCGATTGTTCAAGGAACTGCGGCGGGTAATCGGCGCCGCTATGAGGCGATGCAAAAACGATTGCTGACCGCAGATTTTGCGGCGACATGACAGAAAATGCTGCGTCGGACATCCCGGCTCCGGCCCCTTAGATCTAAAAACAGCATAGACTGGAAATTTCTGGGGTCAAAAGCTCTTGCACCCCTCCGCGACTCTTATTATAGACCCCTTCACCGGCGCGGCATCCCGCGCCCCGTTTGTTTCTGGGGCAGGATGTTGCAAGGGTTTCATGGGCGATTAGCTCAGCGGTAGAGCACTTCGTTGACATCGAAGGGGTCACAAGTTCGAACCTTGTATCGCCCACCATGAATTCATTGTTTTGGCCCACGGGTCGGAACACCCGCTAACCTAGGCGCTGGTTCGCGCCGCAGAACAGGAGAAGGACCATGAAGGTCAAGAACTCGCTCCGCTCGCTCAAGAACCGGCACCGTGACTGCCGCGTTGTGCGTCGCAAGGGCCGCGTCTACGTGATCAACAAGACCCAGCGCCGCTTCAAAGCGCGTCAGGGCTAAGATCCACCAGACCGGATCTGGGACTGCACGACAGTCACAGCGTATTTTGAAAACCGCATCTTCGGATGCGGTTTTTTGCGTTTTAGCGGCGGCGCTTACCGAAACGAGCCGATACGACCTTGCCCACTGACCCGCAGCCAGCCCGTGAATTTTCTCCAAGTAAAATTGTCAGTTTTTGTTTTCATCCGCTTCGGAATCCTATAATCGACTAAATCAGTCGGAAAGACATACCGAAGCTTGATGGGAGTAACCATGTTGAAAGCGACCACGATACTGGCAGGCGCTCTGGCCGCCACCATTGCAACCTCTGCCGCCGCCGAGGGAGAGGTAAACCTCTATTCCTCGCGCCATTACGACACCGATGAACGCCTTTATTCGGACTTCGAAGAGGCAACCGGCATCCGCATCAACCGGATCGAAGGCAAAGCGGATGAGCTGATTGCCCGCATGCAGGCCGAGGGTGAGAATTCCCCTGCCGATATCCTGCTGACCGTCGACACCTCGCGGCTGGCCCGCGCCAAGGATGCAGGCGTGCTGCAATCCATCGACAGCGACGTTCTGGAGGCGCGCGTACCCGGTTACCTGCAGGACGCAGACAACCAGTGGTTCGGCTTTTCCCAGCGCGCCCGGATCATCTTCTACGACAAGGCTGACGTGGCCAACCCGCCGCAGACCTACCTTGATCTGGCCGATCCGGCGTACAAGGGGCTGGTCTGTATCCGCTCCTCGACCAACACCTACAACCAGACCCTGCTGGCCTCGATCATCACCCACCAGGGCAGCGATGTTGCCAAATCCTGGGCCGAAGGCGTGGTTGCCAACATGGCGCGTGATCCGCAAGGTGGTGACACGGACCAGCTGCGCGGTATCGTTTCGGGCGAATGCGAAATTTCCGTGGCGAACAGCTATTACTTTGCCCGCTCGATCCGCAAAGACGTCAAAGGCCTCTCCGATTCGCGTGACATGATCGGCTGGATCTTCCCGGCGCAGAACGAACAAGGCGCGCATATGAACCTGTCCGGTGGCGGCGTTGCTGCACATGCCCCGAACCGCGATAACGCGATCAAGTTCCTCGAGTATCTCGCCTCGGATCAGGCGCAGCAGTATTTCTCGGCGGGCAATGACGAATACCCAGCCGTGCCGGGCGTGGGCCTCGCCCCCAGCATCGCTGCCCTTGGCCATTTCAAACCCGACGACATCAACCTGTCCGACGTGGCCAAGAACATCCCCGAAGCACAGAAGATCTTTGATGCGGTAGGCTGGAAATAATCCACCTCAGGATGATTCGAATTTTAAAAAAGGCGCGAGGCCCCCTCGCGCCTTTTTGTCCTTTTTGAGAGTCGCAGATGGTCAGAATGTCTCAACTCAAGACCCGGATTTTCAGAATCGGCCATTGCCCGCTCCCAAAATGATCCTTTAACACCTTTACACCTGCAATCCGGCAACTTTGTTGCTGAATTTCTGGACCTGCACCCTACTGCCGCCTATAGATTTGCGGAATTTTCAAGTGAGGGGTTAAAGGCACATGCAGGGTTTCCGGGATATCTGTGACTCTTCACGATAAATGGCACTGATATTTGCACGCTAATTGGCACTCTCGGTGCGTTGGAGGGTGCGGTAGATCGTAGGCCGCGAGACGGCAAATACATCTGCGAGATCGCTGACGG
>NZ_JAXGFR010000036.1:0-12895 GCF_041008775.1 Pseudophaeobacter sp. C1-32P7
CACATCAACGAGCTGCGCGAAATCACCGATGACGTCATCCAGGCCGCCGCCTCAACCCTCGTCATCGGAGCGGCCAATTAACGTGCAAAAATCAGTGCCACTTACCGTGAAAAGTCACAGAGGATGACGTGCTCCCACCCGAGCGGCGACGTGTGCGGAAGCAGCCTAGCATCGTATAGCGGGCTGGTCTGCGCGAGGTGTCTGGCCTGTAAATAGTGTTCCAAAACGTGATGGCGGCAATGACGAGGTTGAGCGCCATCGCGCGTTTCTGTTGAGCCGCGTCAGAGCGATCATGAATGCGCCCTTGTGAATGAGCAAATACGGCCTTGGCCAGCGAGTGACGCGCTTCACCCTTGTTGAGACCTGCGTGGCTTTCCATGCGCAGGTCGGCGTTCTCGATCCAGTCGAGCATGAAGAGCGTACGTTCGATCCGACCGATTTCACCCAGAGCGAGGTACAGCCGGTTTTGCTGGCGGTACGCCCCAAGCTTGCGCAGGATTTCAGACGGTTTGAGAGACTTGTCGCGTATGCTGGCCGCGAGCCGCATGATGTCGCCCCAATGCTGCCGTATCACCTCTTCGTTGATCGGTTTGCCCATGATGGGAGACAAAGTGGGCCACGCTTTTGCACTCCCGAAGCAGGCCAATCTCCGGTCCGGAAAGTCGCGCAGACGCGGCGCGAAGGTCATCCCCAACAGATGGAACAGGGCAAAGACGTGGTCCGACACGCCGCCAGTATCTGTGTAATGAACGAGGGGATCGAAGCTGGCCGGATTGTTCAGGAGGCCATCGAGCACGAAAGGGGCTTCGCCTGCGGTTGCCCCGATGACGCTCGAATGGAACGACCCGTATTGGCCTGACAGGAAGGAGTAGATCTTCAACCCAGGGTCTGGCCCGTATTTGGCGTTGATCACCCCGCTGCCTCGATTGGCGGAGAAGAATTGGCCATCCGATGAGCTATGTTCAGCTACGCCCCAGTGCTGCGCGAAGGACAGGCCATGATGGGCATCGACAATGCGGCCCAGAGCATCTGCAAACGTCTCCGGCCGCAAGTACCATGTCTGCGCCCAGGTCAACTGCGCATGGCTGACGCGCGATGAGGCATAGGCCATCCGCTCTAGCCCGAGATTGCTCGCCCCAGCCAAGATCGTGGCCAACACAGCGGCGGGCGCATCGTGATGCTTGCCAGAACGCAGATCAGTGAAGGCGTCGAGGAACCCCGTCTGCGCATTCACCTCCCAAAGCAATTCCGTGATGCGGATACGTGGCATCACGGCGTCAATGGCCCGTTCCAGACGCACCGCAGCAGGTGGTGTCACCGCGTCATGGGGCGTGATTTTCAGGCGCCCGCGCTCGATCCGGACGCCGGTGAGAGCATCGCGCTTCAAGGCGCGGTCCACTTCATCAAGGCGTTTTGCCAGCGTGGCCCGCCGATCCGCCAGCCATGATTCCGGATCTGTCTCGAAGCCCGCATCCCGCATGACGATTTCCGCAGTGTTCCGGGGCATCAGGTAGCTGTCGAACCGCCGATACTCGCGACTGCCGTCGACCCAAACATCCCCGGCTCGCAGACGATCTCGCAAGGTGGACACAACGGCAGTTTCGTACATGCGCCGCTTTGGCTGACCGTCCTGCAAGATCAGCGACGGCCAATGCTTGGCCGCGAACGGCATGGGCGGATCATCGGGCAGTTTGCGTTTGCCGGTGCGGTTCTGGTCACGCAGCAAGGCGACCGCGGCCTGGAGGTCGTCGCCCGCATCGGGGGTCTATCAGCATAAAGGTACCGAAAGTCCCACAGGAATTTTTTCATTGAGTTGATGTTGCTTGGTTTTCTGCCTTTCCTGCGCTTCTGTTTTTTGCAGTCACTTTATGCGGCCTTTTTCGGGGGTAGGATGCCGAGGGTGTCGCGAAGCTTTTCTTCTGAGAAGTCGTACTCACCCAGCATGTTAATATGGGCCCATGACATGGGCGAGTGGGCGGTAATCAGGCGTAGTAGCTTTCCTTTGGCCTCTGCGTCTGGAGCTTTTCCGATTTGGCGTGCCAAGTAGAGATAGTTCCAGCAGATGATGCTGTTTTTGATCAAGCGGTTGCAGGCCTCTGCGATCTCCTGTTCTTCCTTTTCGGTTTGCGAGAACTCACGTGGATTGCCGACGGCCACTGCGCGTGTGAAGCGATTGGCCAATTCGACTTTGTTGAGTTGTTTTTCGATGGCTTGTCGCAAAGCCAAGTCATCAATGTAGCGTAGGATGAACAAAGATTTTATGATTTGCCCGAAGGCTTTCAGCGTCTGGTAGAGAGCATGCTGGCGCGAGTAGGAATTGAGCCTCCGGAAGATATCAGAGGCGGTATTTTCCTTGAGTTTGATGGTGGCTACCAAGCGCAGCAGGTCATCCCAGTTCTCTCGAATGACCGTCTCGTTGATGGTTTTGTCAGGTTTGACGGCCCAGGCATCACCAGCCTGGTTTTTCGGTTTGAAGATATAGAGGGTTTGTTTGCCGATACTCTTGATGCGCGGGGCGAAGGAAAATCCCAGCATATGCGTGAGGCCAAAAACCGCCTCGGTGTAGCCGTGCGTGTCGGTCGAATGGATATCACTTTTAACGACATCGTTGTGCATCAATCCGTCGATGACATAGGCACTTTCGCGATCAGCTGCGCTTATCATCAGCGAATGCCAGAGGAAGTTGCGCTCATCAACAAAGGTATAGGCGCTGACACCCTGGCCTTGCCCAAAATACTTGAACGACCGGCTGGCGTAGAGGCTGTCGCCGCGCACCTCAAATTTTTGGCCATCGCTGGCGGTATGAAGTTGACCTTGTCTTTGGCGATAGAGGTTGGGCAGCTCCATCGCATCCATGGCTTTGACCACGGCGGTGTTGGCGGTGCGGATGTTATCGAGCGAGAAGCGCCAGTTGACGGTGTGATCCAGCTCGCTTTCCGTGATGCTTGAAGAGATCCGCGCCATCTTGCGCACTCCTATTGCGCAGCCCAACCCCATGATTCCAGCGAGCAAGACCGGGTGGGGTGTTGTTTGCCGAACATGGGTTTGCTGCCAATGCTCAAAGGCTGTCAGCATGCCACTATGATTGCCCACGGTTTCCAAAACCTGCGCGAGCGGCACATCGTGTCGCTGAGGGAACAGGTCGCCGAGCGGGTCGGCCTCGTTGGCAATGGCCGCAGGAGTGGCGATGTGAAACGTCCAACCTTTGCGGAGCTTCAGGTGCGGATTGGTCGCCGCGTGGTCATCAGTCACCTGATACTGGGCGGTCAGCGCGGAATTCAGTTTGGCCAGTACGGGCTCAGGATCAGCAAATTCTTCCAGACCCGCACGCTCCAAGAGCTGAGCTTTGTCCCGGTTCCAACGTTCCTTCTCGATCAGATAGGCATCCATGGGCCGGTATTTGTACGACTGCACAACATTCAGATCGCCGGATTTGATGGCGGTTGTGACGTGCTGGAATAGGAACACCTTGTAGAGCGAGACCCTAAACGAGCCGTCCGTCCGGATAAGAACTGCTTTTTGTTCATCCTCAAGAAAGCCCATTGGCGCATGCGTGGCGGACAAATCGCCTTCAGCCTTGAAGTGATCGATTGCGGCCAGAAGTGCTGAGGCCCGTTCGGTGGGCATAAAACTCAGCGCCCGCAAGACGGGGCTGAGACGGTTTTGCAGCTTCACAGAGCGGCCTTCCAGAATGTCGTACCAACTGGCGTTCTTGGCGGTATTTTCGAGGTCGTCTTTGAGCTGGTCAAAGTCTGTGGTTTTGCCCTGATCCAGAAGTGCCGTTGTAGCGGCGACTTTTTCGGCGTCCGACAGGCTCGCTGCTTCCATGACACCGCGAATGCCACGCAAGACGCCAAAGACCGAAACCTCTAAGCCATCGATGACAATCTCAATCTGGCTCTGCTGATCTTTACGCTCTTGCACCAGTGTTTCTTGGTATTCCCGTGCCGTCACCGATTTAAAATTCGCCATGACGCTGAGCCACAGATCAATCATATTATCCTGGCAACGGTAGAACTGGTGCGCCACAAAAGCTGTGGCGTGAATGTAACGGTCAGCTTGGTTCCTTTGTTGGAGCTGGAACATGCGAGACTTCAGGACACTTCCCGCAAAATACCGAATGCCTGCCACCCCAAGATCAAGCTTTGCCAGAGTGCCGTCCAACTGATGATGAATATCTGACAGTATCTCAAAGTCAGCAACGGCTTCTTTGATCTTTGTGGGCCTGGTCGATTGCGATAGCTTTTTGAGTAGGGTTAGCCGGTAGCGGGTTGTGCCCTCAGGCGCAGCAAATAGATCATCCAGCAGACGTCGGCCTTCATGGCTGAGATGATCATCCATTAGACCGATCAATTCTACCTTACGGTCATGCAGACCGGTGCTAATGCTGTCTGTCAGGCTGCGGGACGTTGGAACCGCAATCCGATGCTGAACAAGAAAATCCACGCAGCGATCAAAGATGAGCCGGGGCTTCAAATGCATCCGTGCCATCGTTGCGATTTCAATGGCCAAGGCGCTCTTGGCGCTCTCATCGAAAGGCACAAAGCCGTGAAAATCCAGAATGAGTAGATGATGGCGTGCGCGTGTTTGTTTGGCATAGGCAACGGGTGAAAAGTCAGCACTGGTCAATCTTAAAACTCTGGCGACGGCTTCAATGTCGCGCTCATGAAAATCCTGTGGTTGGTAAAACCGCTTGGTTGCCTTGAAGTATCCACACATTAGCAGAAACCCAATCTGACCATCCGGGCTGCGCAAACTGGCCCCGATCTCCATCAAGCCCTTTGGGGGATCGAAGAACTGCTTGCGCTCTTTGTGGTCAAACAGAGGCGGCTTATCGAACGCCTCTTGTTCGCTCGCGGTCAAGATACGCATTCTGGCCATAGCTTCTCCAAAAAATTGATGTTCTCAAAACCGTCGTTTAACGAACAGGTGCGGCCAATGTCCGGCAGGGTTTCATGACCTAAGAATATCAGGCCGTTTACCTTGTTCGGAATCACAGGTTCGTTTATGATGCTGGAAACAGGATTTGTGAACAAAAAACATGCTTATCGGTTACGCCCGCGTCTCCACCATGGATCAGAACCCCGCACTTCAGATGGATGCGCTACGCGATATCGGCTGCGAGAGGATCTTCGTCGAGAAAGCATCCGGTTCCCATCGCGACCGCCCCCAGCTCAAAGCGGCCCTCGATTATCTACGCGAGGGGGACACGCTCGCCGTCTGGAAGCTCTCCCGACTGGCTCGGTCTCTCACGCAAGTGATCAAAACAGCCTCCGACATCGCTGAGCGCGGCATCGCCCTTAAAGTCCTGACCCAGAACATCGACACCAGCACTTCAGAGGGGAGGTTATTTTTCCACATGACAGCAGCCTTCGACGAGTTTCAACGTGAGTTGATTGTTGAAAACACCCGCGCCGGTCTCAAAGCCGCCGCAAAACGCGGACGCCGAGGCGGTCGGCCAAAGGCTATGAACGAGCAAAACATCAAACATGCCGAAGCCATGCTTAAGGATACCGAAAACTACCCATTCATCGGCGACGTCATTGACCAGCTCAAAATTGGCCGCACCGCATTCTACAAATACTTCCCCACAGATCGCATCAAACAGCTGCGACCTGACCACTCAGACGCGCATAAAGCGTAGCTAAATCCTGTGGGACTTTTGGTACCTTTATGCTGATAGACCCCAAGGTAGAGAACGCCAATTTTAGCTTACGTCGCCCCATCCACGACCAGTCGCCACCATAAGTGCTGACCACGATTGGGCCAAATCTCTTACTGCTGCTGCGAGGGATATGCGTGCTGCGTTTGCAAATCGTTCGGCGTCCAACAGGTCTGGTAAGTTCAGTTCTCCCAGTTCAAAAACTTTGCGGCTCAACTGAAGAGTACGATCCCTTGATCGTTGAGCAGCGCGCAATGCGGCCACCTCTCTTTGTTTTCGTGTAAATTCACTTTGAGTTTTTTGCACATCTTCCACCGCGGCCAACACCTGTGCACGCCATTCCAGTTCGGCGGTCGTGGCTGAAATAATAGCCGCATCTCGCCTAGCGCGTAGCGGACCTTGGTTGAGGATGGGCAATGAAAGTGCTGGACCAAAGGACCATTCTGACGGGTTTGCCGCTGTCACCGAGCCAGATAAAGTGACCGATGGGTACAACTTTGCTTCTGCGACACCTACTCCGGCAACTGCGGCAGCTAGACGGCGTTCAGCGGCCAATACATCTGGACGATTGCGGAGCAGATTAGCAGGGACGCCTGTTGACCCCTTGCTGCGAGGATAAGGTTGTGGTGCGCCTGCAATCATCTGTTTAAGCAGCGGCTGAGCTGGTTCGGCCAACAATGTCGCGATTGCAAAAACCCGGGCTTCGAATGCGGCTTCAAGCGGAGGGAGGTCGGCAATTGCTGTGTCCAGCTGACCTGCTGATCGGGCAAGATCTAATTCTGACAATGCGCCTTGCTCAACTTGAGCTCTGATCAAGGACTGGGTCCGGCGGAGGCTCGCGATATTCTGTCGTGTTAAAGCCAATGCCTCCTGAAAATACCGCGCGTCAATATAGTTGGAAACAACACCGGAAACCAGAGCAAGCCGGACAGTGCCAGCATCAAACTTGGCTGCTTCTACACCCGCTGCCGCGCGCTGCGCGTCACGGCGAACACCACCAAAAATATCGAGGATGTAATTCGCCCCGAACGTCGCACTTTCAGAGGGATCACCTGATATTGGGTTACCATTGTTTCTTTGCGCCTGTGCATCCAGTCCACCTGAGAATTGGCCAGCGGTACCTGTCTGCCTCAGGTCTGTATTTGCGGCTTTGATACGTTGTAAAGCCGTTGCAATATCGATGTTTTGTGTAAGGCCGCGGTCTACTAGCCGGTTCATTTGCCGGTCATTTAGCCGTTTCCACCATTCATCGCGCGCGACCTCTTCGAGAGCCCCGCCACCGCCAATGAACGACGTTTCTAATGGTGTCTTAGGTGGCGTATAGTCAGGGCCAACAGCGGTACATGAAACCAATGCCGTGGATGCTAGGATAAAAAGCAGATAGGGACGGTTCATTTGTCATTCCTGTATATTGGATTAGCTTTTGGATTTGCTGGGGATGTGATGGAGATGTTTCACCCGGCACGCTATTATGAGCAGCTAAGTAATTGAAAAGTAAAAGCTTGTCTAGAGGTACTCAGAGCCGTCGAGTTCTAGAAAACTCCAAGATCCTCTTTCTTTCTCGCACGGGTTCTATGAACCGCCAGCCAAGGCCGGTACGATGCTATGCGAATATGTCGATTGGCGTCCCGTCCCGCACCATCGCGTAGATATCCTCAATCTCGCGGTCCGACACCGCGATGCAACCCGCCGTCCAGTCTGGTTTGATCGCGTCGATACCGGGTCGTGGCCCGCCATGGATGAAAATGTCGCCGCCCGGCTCACGTCCCTGTGCAGCGGCATAGGCGATATCGGCCTCGTTCGGATAGGAGATGCCGATGGAGAGATGGAACAGACTGTCGGGATTGCGGCGGTCGACTGTATAGGTTCCCTCGGGCGTTTTTCCATCACCCTCGAATTGCTTGGGCCCCACCGCCGCAAAACCCAGATCGATCCGGTAGGCTTTCAGGACCGAGGTATTGTTGAACAGGAACAGGTTCCGGTCACTTTTGAACATCTGCAACCGGGTGACTGCGGGCCCGTCGTAGGTCCGGAACTTGCTGGCGCATCCCGCAAGGCCGAGTGCCAGTCCACCCAAGAGTGCCGTTCGGCGTGTCGTTTTCATCATGTCGTCCGCTCGATCTTTTTATATGTCCACTCATATTGGTGTCGGTATGCCTGATCAATCAATGGCCGTGCGCCAGGGCTCCCTGCGCCATCTTCTCTCCCACTTTCTCTCCCCCGGACGGGTCCGGCCGATCTTTCTTGGTCCGGAGCAGCCTGAGCGCGTTGGCGACGACCAGCAGCGACACGCCGACATCCGCAGCGATCGCACCCCACATTGTCGCCATGCCGAAGGCCGTCAGCCCGACGAACAGCGCCTTGGTCGCCAGTGCGATGCCTATATTCTGATGAATGATGCCCATGGTCCGGCGTGAATGCCCGATCAGCCACGGCACCTTGGCAATATCATCTGTCATCAACGCGATATCGGCGGTCTCAATAGCGGCGTCCGATCCGACCGCACCCATAGCGATGGCGAAATGCGCCCGCGCCATGGCAGGTGCATCGTTCACGCCATCGCCAATCATTGCCACGACATCATAGTTGGCAACGAGTTCCTCGATTGCCGTCACCTTGTCCTCTGGCAGCAGCTCCGCGCGAACCTCGTCGATACCGACCTCTGCTGCCACAGCGCGTGCCGTGCGCTCGTTATCACCAGTCAGCATGATGATCTTTTTCACGCCTTGGGCATGCAGGCGTGCCACGACCTCCTTCGCATCCGGGCGGATGCGGTCGCGCAGTTCGATCAGGCCCAGCAGGCGGCTTCCGGAGCCCACGGCCACGAGCGTGCTGCCAGCCCCCTCGATCCGCTCCAGCAGATCGCGGGGGATTGCGTCACCGAGACCTTTCTCGGTCGCAAAGCGATCCGAACCGAGCCAGACGGGCTGGCCCTCCCATGTTCCTTCGACGCCGCGGCCCGGCACCGTTTGGGTGTCGGTAGCCGCCGACTGCTTCAGCCCATCGCGTTCGCCGCGCGCCAGGATGGCCCGCGCCAGAGGATGCGAAGAGCGGGCTTCCAGCGCGACAGCGGCACTCAGAAGGTCGCGCTCGGCCGTGCCGCCTAAAGGATGCAGGCCCGCGACCTCCGGCTCGCCCATGGTGATCGTTCCGGTCTTGTCCATTGCCAGGGCGGTCATACGCGAGGGGGCCTCGACATAGGCACCGCCCTTGATCAGCACGCCGTTGCGCGCGGAGGCCGCGAGCGAGGCGACGATGGAAACCGGCGTGGAGATGACCAGCGCACAGGGGCAGGCGATCACCAGAAGAACCAAGGCATTGTAGAACCAGTAGTTCCACGCCCCCGCGAACAGCAGCGGCGGCACGACGGCGATCAGAACCGCCAGCGCCATCACGATGGGCGTGTAGATGCGGGCGAATTTCGTGACCCATTGCTCCACCTCGGCCCGGCGCGAATGCGCATCGCCTACCATTCGGATGATTTTCGAGAGCACGGTATCGCCTGCGGCCTTGGTGGCCCTAACCGTCAGTGTGCCATCACCGTTGATCGTCCCGGCATACACCTCATCGCCAGTTTCCTTTGCCACAAGAGCACTTTCTCCGGTAATAGGAGCCTGATCGACATCGCCACGACCCTCGGTGACTTCGCCATCAAGAGGGATACGATCACCGCCGCGCACCACGAAGCGATCACCGATCGCAACCTCGACGGCGGGAACGTCGGTCTCCGATCCGTCGGCACGGATGACCCGCGCTGTTGGCGGAGCCAGGTCCAGAAGGGCCGAGACCGCATTGCGGGCACGCCCCACGCTCCAGGATTCGAGAGCGAGGGACAGAGCAAAGAAGAAGGCGACCGTCGCCGCCTCGAAAAACTCGCCCAGCCCGATCGCACCGGCTACGGCAACGATCATCAGGAGGTTCATGTCAGGCGACAATCTACGCGCGGCGGACCATGCTTTGGGGGCGACCAGCCAGGCTCCGAACACCACCGCCAGCATGAACAGCCCCATCTCGACCAGAGGCATAGACGTCTCGCCATGACCGGAGAAGAGCCTCAGTGCGCCTCCGGCCCCGGTCTCGACGATATGGTAGAGGAACCCCGCAGCCCAGAAGCCACCGCTCAGGCCCGTGAAAAGACGCTGGCGCGCAAAATGGGCCGCCTGGTCCGCTTCGGCGCTTTCGGCATCCCACATCTTCGCGCTCATGCCGGTCGAGCCGACGATCTTGATGATTTTGTCGTCGCTGAGCGGTTTGGCGCTTTCAAGGATGGTCATTCGCCCATTGATCACGTCGAACGCCAGATGCTCGCTGCCGCCGACTTCCGGTCCGACGACCTTGTTCAGGATCGCGACCTCTTCGGCGCAATCCAGCCCGTTGACGCGAAAGCTGCGTCCGGCGGATGGCGGAGGTGCTGCCACCTGCGCGGTGACTTCGGCCGTCTGGCCGCAGCAAGCCTTTGTGTCTTTGCGATCATCCAGATGACCGTGCGGATGCGTGTCTGGACCGTCGTGGGGCATGGGAAACCTCTGAGAATAAGCGTTGAGCCAAAGATAGGAGCTTCAGTTGCTAGAGGTTCAAGAAGTTTCTTTCATGTTCTGATCGGGCGGCCGCAACAGTCAGAACTTACCCATCGCGACCCTGTTCGGTCCCTCGATCCGATGACATTCAGCCTTTGACTTGACCCCTGCCCACCTGTTGCGGGTCACCGGGCTCTAGGCTCCGGTGGGCGGTGCCCCCCGGGTGCTAAAGGGCCCCCTGCCTTCCAGCGCTTGCGATAGTGCGCGCTCACAGTTTCCGACAATAGAGTTCAAGGCGATGGTGAACGACCTCGTAGCCAAGCTTTTGCGCGATTTCTTGTTGTAATTGTTCAATTTCTTCCGATTTAAACTCAATAACTTCGTCAGAATCCAAATCAACAATGTGGTCATGGTGCTCTGAAATTGCGCTTTCATATCTAGCACCATGCCCTTCAAAGTAATGCCGATCAGCCACGCCGATACTTTCCAAAGATGCAAGGTTTCGGTAAACTGTGGCTAGGGATATTGACGCATCTGATGCTTTTAAGCGGCGGAATAGTTCGACGGCATCTGGGTGATCATCAGACTCGAGCAATACCTTCAATAAAGCCACCCTCTGATTGGTGATGCGCAACCCGTTGCTGGCAATGATGTCGCATGCACGTGATCCGGCTGGGTCCTGATCCTGTCGCCCGTCCGATGTCATACTCACTCTCCTCAGGGAAGGATCCCTAGTTGCAACTAATTCTCAATTGCGTTTAGAGTAATACATAATGCGAATGATTCGCAAGAACGGTGGCTGCCCGCCAGCGACCTCAATCCATCAATAACAATGCGTTCGGCAGCATTCTTTGGAGACAAACATGAATCCCGCAGATCCTCGGGACGAGACTGTAAGTCGGCGCGGCGTTCTCTTGGCAGGTCTTGCGGCCGCAGGGGGCTCCGTCGCTGTTGGAAACAGAGCGGCGGCACAGGAGGCTAAGGGACCATCTGTATCCGCCCCAACAATGGCAACACATGGAAATATGATGACCGTTGGCGATGTGGACAACCTGGCCAACGGCTTTGACCCGGTGGCAATGCTGACGGATTGGGATGTCGGTACGACCGAAATCTTATCAGACGGGCGTACCCTAAGAACCTTCCAGGTCGACGCTGAGGACAAGGAAATTGAGATTGCTCCAGGCGTCTTTTTTCCTGCCTGGACGTTCAACGGCCGGGTCCCCGGCCCAGCCCTGCGTGCAAAGGAAGGTGACCGAATCCGCGTCGTATTCCGAAATTTGGGATCCCATCCGCATTCAATGCATTTCCACGGCATTCATTCAGCGCGGATGGATGGCGTAAACGGAACTCCGGGCATGATTGGCCCAGGTGAGGAATTTACCTACGAATTTGACGCCAAACCGTTCGGCTGCCATCTTTATCATTGTCACGCATTGCCACTGAAACGCCATATGGCCAAGGGGATGTACGGTGCCTTTGTCGTTGATCCTGATCCGGAAAAGCATCCTGCCTTGGCAGACGTGGCCCGTTCGCGCCTGATGGGAGCCGCCGAAAATGCGGAGTGGCAGGAACTGGTGATGGTGATGAACGCCTTTGATACTAACTTTGATGACGAAAATGAATTCTACGCGGCCAACACAATTGCATTCGCCTATATGAAAACCCCGATCAGGATCGAAAAGAACCGGCCGGTGCGTGTCTATCTGATAAATGCCGTCGAGTTTGATCCGATCAATTCGTTTCACCTTCATGGCAATTTTTTCGACTACTACAATCAAGGCACGACGTTGACGCCGACCCTGCGCACTGTTGACCTCATCACTCAGTGTCAGGGCGAACGCGGAATACTAGAATTCAGCTTCGCCGAACATGAGCCAGGGCTCTACATGTTTCACGCACATCAGGCCGAGTTTACGGAACTGGGCTGGATGGCGAAATTCGACGTGGTGGAGGCGTGAATATGGAAGATCAGCCAGCGCTTTTGGAGCGTCGCGGACCGCAAAAACTTATCTGGCTGCTGATGCCCCTGTCTCTCTTGATTGCTGCCATCGGCTGGATCGTTTTTGCGGACCCCTTCCAGAGTTTCAGAAACGGGGCCCCTCCCGTTGAAGGCGTGACATTCGAGCGGACCATCCTGAACGATCAGGGCCTGAGGATGCTGGTGCGGGCGGGCGGTTCGGACCCGATGCGTGTCGCCCAGGTACAGGTTGATGCCGCGTATTGGTCGTTTACGCAAACACCGCCGGGAGACATATCGCGCGGCGCCACGGTGTGGCTGGATGTCCCCTATCCGTGGGTGCTCGGCGAAGCCCACGCTGTGACCCTCGTCACAACAACCGGTGCGACGTTCACACATGAAATCGAGGTGGCCGTTCCGACACCGAAGGTCACGGCGGGTCAGCTGAGATTCCAGGCTTTGATCGGCATCTTTGTAGGTGTCGTGCCGATTGTCTTTGGTCTGATGTTCTATCCGGTATTGCGCGGCGTCGGTCAGGGCGGCATGAATTTCCTGATGGCGCTGACCATAGGCTTGCTGTCCTTCCTGCTGGTCGACTCGGCTGATGTCGCGTTGCCCTTTAATCTGAGACGCGAGGGAGTGGACAGAACATGGGGGTCGTCGTCGGTGATCTGGCCTGTGCTAAGGTAAGCTCTTTGTATGGGGGGCTGCCATGGACGTACGGATTACAATCGAAACTACCTTCGACAACGGGGA
>NZ_JAXGFR010000037.1:0-12868 GCF_041008775.1 Pseudophaeobacter sp. C1-32P7
ATTGTAAGCCGACCAGTTCGTGGTCTTATACTTCGTAGGGGCCCAACTGCTCATACCTTCCAGCTATCACGCTGGATTCACGCAGTGAATCCCTCACCCGATTTGCGCAACAAGGCCTCCCCAGGGAGGCATTTAATTTCGAAGAAGTCATTCGGCTCAATGTCTCATCCCTGTCAAAAAAGTGATGCTTTACTAATCCGATGACATGCAGCAGTATGATGGCAAATAAAGCAACGCCGACTGAAAAATGAACATCTTGCAAAATTACCATGAGTTCATCATCTTTGCCCAACAAGTCCGGCAGCGCAAACACCCCGAAAAATTCCACGGAAAAACCTGCAGCATTTGACATTAACCAACCAGAAAATGGCATCGCCACCAAAAGTGCATAAAATGCGAAATGCACCAATCTTGCGAGATTAAGCTCCAAATCTGAATGACCATCCAGATTGGCAGGCGCCCCAAATATTTTGCGCATGAAAATCCGCACGATCATCAACCCCAGCAACAACACGCCAAGAGATTTGTGAAGGTTGTAATAAAATATCAAACCTTCAATAACTTGAATATCCTTCATATATAGCCCCAAGGCCATAAGCCCCAAAACCAAAAAGGCTACACAAAAGTGAACAACCCTGAGAGGCAATGCATATTGCGGCATGTCCGTTTCTTTCCCCAACGATAGTTTTGACTACATTTTCGCCTGGGTAGGGGGTTCCATTACTGGAGTGTCAAGAAGAAAATACGACGAGGGAATGTACCGGTGGTCGCATCGGGTTGAGGACTATTTTCGAAAATATAAGTTTCAGGGTGGGCTTTGTCTCACAAATCGTGTGAGCGTTTCACTACCTGTGTCCATCCTTATAGCTGGAGGGGCATGCCCCGACGACGTACAAGACCACGAACGAGTCTTCCTGTTGCTCCTGCCCCACTGAAGTTGTCCACCGTTATCTTTCGGAAAACGGAGGACCGAAATAGCTACGAAACGGCACAATCCAGAAGAGATTTTCACAAAGCTGCGGCAGTTTGAGGTACTTATCGGACAGGGCACGACACGCGTGGATGCGATACGAGAGTTTGCATAACCGAACAGATCTATTATCGCTGGCGCAAGCAGTATGGCGGTATGGGAACCGACCGACTCAGGGAACTCGTGCGCCGCTACAAGAGAACGAACGGCTTAGAAAGGCCATCTCGGATCTGACGCTGGATAAGCTGATCCTTGTGGAAGCCGCCAAGGGAAGCTATTGCGCCCCTCTCGCCGCCGTGCCCTGGGGCAGCAGCGATCCACGCAGAAGAAGGTGCCCCAAGGCCCGGCCGACGACGCCCGGCTGGTTACCGGTATGATTGAACTGGCACGTCAGTAGGTCCGTCGCGGCTGGACGAGGTGTTGATCCGCCGTTATTCTTACAAAGATAGGAGTTCGTGATCGACTGCAAGGGCTCCCCCGCTGTCGTTTGACAGTTCAACCGCAAGTGTGAGTACCGAAGAGGTTGCGAGGTAGCCAAGGGGTCCAAATGGGCCCCTTTGGTGTTTTTTGAAGCGGCGGTCAAGGACGACAGCCAGAACGCGGAGTTTAGCCTAACAAAGTTGGGTTTGCTCCGTGGGCCCAAGGGGGTAAACCGGCCCTAAGCCGACCTTCATCCCCGATGCCGATTGCTGCAATGCGGCCAGCCAAAGCTGCCGTTGGCTGCGTCTGCGAACCTCAGTCGCGATCCGAGGTCAGCAACGCGGGACCTTCCTGCAAGTCAGCAAGGGAGCTGAGCGGCGGGATGCGGGTCGGCACGCCCGGTCTCTGGTCCAGCTTGGCTTCGGCCCGAGGGGTGGATCGGGAGCGGGCCAGACGCCAGCCCGCGTTCAGACGGCGCGTTAGAAGCCCGAATTACGCCACTTGATCGAGCAGCCCATCGAAGGCATCTGCTGCTTCGGTCCTTGACCCGTCCTGGCGATCTGCCGCATGGCCTCCACCAGCTCGCGGGTTCGGTCTGCGGACGCATCAAGGCGGGCATTGTCCAGACGGCCGCGATATTGCAGCCCGCCGTCGGCGTTCAGGCCAAAGAAGTCGGGCGTGCATACCGCGCCCCAGGCCTGTCCGACTGTTTGATGTTCATCTACGAGATAGGGGAAGCGCCAGCCCGCTTCGGCCGCAAAGCGTTGCATGTAGGCCGGGCGGTCTATCGGCACGGCGTGGTAGTCGTTCGACATCACGGCAAGCACTCCGATGCCCTCATCGAGCAAGGTATTGGCGTCTTCTGCCAGCCGGTCGGCAATCGCCTGAACATAGGGGCAATGATTGCATAGAAAGGCGACCAGCAGGCCCTTTTCGCCAAGATATTCGGACATCGTGAAAGCGCGGCCTTCGGGATCGCGCAGTGTAAAGTCCGGTGCCTTCCATCCGAAGTTGCAAATTGGGGTGTCGAGCAGCATGCGGGAAGCTCCTTGGCTTGATGTGAGATTGGCCCCGCGCTGCTGCGCGAGGCCCGGTGGACGATGGTGATCCGACTTATTCCGCTGCGGCAGAGGTCCTTTCCCAGGCGAAAGCCTGGAACGCCGCGTCGACCGGCGTTTCCGCCAGGTGGTTGGTGTAGTTCGACAGGACTTTCTGCGCCAAACCAACAAGGATATCGAGGATCGCACGGGGTTCGAACCCGGCGGCCAGGAAGGTATCCACAGCCGCTTTTGGCGCGTTGCCGCGTTCGCGCACGAGGATCAGCGTAAACTGGCGCAGCGCTTCGAGGCGCGCATCGGCAAGCGTTCGCTCCTCTCGCAGGGCGGCGACGATCTCGTCATCCACGCCTTGCATCTTGGCAATCGCGGTATGTGCGGGAACGCAGTAATGGCAGGCGTGCTCGACGTTGATCGTCATCCACACGACATTACGCTCGGTGACCGAGAGGGCGGTACGGTCGAACAATTCATGCAGCTTGAAATAGCTCTCGAGCAGCTCCGGCGATGAGGACATCACCTGATAGAGGCCTGGCAGCATGCCGTATTCCTTAACCGCCTGTTCCATCAGCGGTTTTGCGGCCTCGGGTGCGCTTTCGATCGAGTGGTGGGTGAAAACGGTCATTTCTTACTCCAATCCGGCGAGTTGGGGGGATAGCTATCTATCGGGGCCGGGACACGATAGATTGTGTATGTGCGTACATAAATTGGCCGCAAACAACGAACCTGGGCGCAAGTCAGATACATCATGCGCTAGGTGATGAGCGACAACAGCGCGTCATGCGCGGTGCGGGATACCTCCGGGTTTTGGCGGGCCACCGCCTGCATCATGGCGCCGTTGCCAACCGAGATCACGAGCCGGGCCAGCGCCTCTGGCGGAGTGGCTGAGGTCACCTCGCCGCTGGCCTGCGCGCGCTGGAAGGCCAGCGTGAGCGCCTGCAGCAGTAAGTTGTCCCCACGGCGTATCTCTGATGTCATATGTGGATCGCGCCCGACCTCTGCAGTGGAGCGCACCAACAGACATCCGCGCCCGTTGCCGGAAGACGCATCCGCCTCCCAGGCTTGCAAAAGGGCGTTCAGATTGTCCTTCAGCGGCGCCTCGCGTGCGAGCAGTTCGGTGGCCTTGCGGACGCGTTGGTCGATGTAGAGGGCCAACGCACGCCGGAACAATTCCGGCTTCTCGCCAAACGCATAGGTCAGGCTCTGCCGTCTGAGGCCGGTGGCCTGTTCCAGATCGCGATAGGTGGTGCCATTGTATCCGCCTGCCCAGAAAGCGGCCATCGCCGCCTGTAGCGCGGTTGTTTCGTCAAAGGAGCGGGGGCGGCCGGTACGTGTCATGATGCACTATATGGATGGCTATTCATAATTATGCAAGTCCTTAGATCAAACACCTACGGAGGGCCCAGTATTCAGGTGTGTTCCAGAAACAGGACCAACCCTGCTTCGCGGTGTTGAAGGTCCGCTTCGGCGGTTTCTTAGCTCCTCGCTGCAGAGCGTCGAATGTCGGCTCTCCGCCCTCAATGACCGTCAGACCATGCCCACCGCCCTACCGGTGAATTGGCTTTTTGCCACCCTCCTCCTTCAGCATCGCTTCCATGTCTTCTAAGCCATCTACAGCAGAGCGCATCTGCGCCTCATCATCCACGCCCACTGTCTCGGCATCCGCAACCTGGCCCCAAAAATCCATCTCCATCTGTCGCTGTTCCTCGGCGATAACGGCTTGAACGACAGGCGCGGTCTTTTTGGGCAAGGCGTCGGTTCGCCCTGACGTTTGACTGCCCGCTTCTTGGCGTGTGGTCTCCACTACGACGTCAGACCCACCTGGTACGCTCGCAGGCGGTGTCATCGGCATCGCGCGCACACTCAGCGGCAGCGGGCCCTGCAACCCACCTCCCCCCGGCTCCGGAAAAGGCAGCTCGCCCGTTTGTGCCGCGTGGATCGCCTTGAACAGCCGGTCGTCAAAATACTGAATCCGCTTCGCCCGGACCGGCATCTGGGCATCGATGACCATGACGATTTCGTCAAGCGGCAGGCGGCGCGCCTCATCCTCGGGCAGGAGAGAGCTTTCTTCAGTCCGTGTGGATTGGCTGCGCCCTTCAAAGGGGTTTTTGCCGATGGACTGGGATCGCGTGATAACGGTCTTCGTGGTCTTGCCAACCGCCTTGCTCAGCTCTTCGACGGTTTTCTCATCGGAGGGCGTCAGGTAGAGCTTCACACCGGCATTGCCTTGCAGGGCGCGGCGGGTGTTCTCGCCGTAGATTTCATCGAGGGCGGGAATGGTTTGGGTGACCACGGCCAGGTGGCCGCGATAGGTCCGCAGGGTCTCGATGCTCTCGACCACGATGGGCATCTTGCCGAGACGGTTGAACTCGTCGAGCATGATCATCACTGGCCACGGCTCGTCTGGCCCGGGATCCTTTTCCTGCATGGCCGAGAGCAGGTCGGAGAAAAACAGCCTGATCAGCGGCGCGAGGGGTTTCACCATCAGCGGCTGGACCACGAGATAGACCGAAAAGGGTTTCTTGCGGATCGTCCGGAAATCAAAGTCCGAGACTGTCGTCGCTTCATCGATGGCCGGGTTCTGCCATTGGTCGAGCCCCGATGTCATCAGGAGCGAGACATAGGAGGTCAGCGTATCGTTGTTGGTTGAGGCCAGCCGCGTGAAGATCAACTTGGCGGCCCTGTTATCGACCTCATGGCCGCGCGCGAAATACTCCTTCTGCTTGTTCCCGCCCGAGGCCGCGATGCGGTAGATCTCGCCCAAGGTGGGGCGCTTGCGCTGGAAGGCCAGCAGGCCTGCCGCCACGAAGAGATCGATCCCGCCCTTGAGCAGCCCCTGCACCCGGTCATTGTCGCTTTGCAGAAAAAGCGTCGCCAGGAGCTGCAGTTCCATCTGCTGGCGCGCGGGATCTTTCAGTTCGAAGATGCGCAAGAGCGGGTTGTAGCGATGCGTGCGCTTGCCCTCCCAATCCGCCGGAGCAAAGCGATAGACCTTGTCGCACTGGGCGGCGCGGTGGCGCGCCGTGGCCTCGAAACATTCCCCCTTCACATCGAGCGTCACGGCAGAGCCCTGCCAGGTCAGCAAGTTTGGAATGACGAAACCCGTGGTCTTGCCGCGGCCCGTGGGCGCCACGATCAGCGCGTGCGGGAAGACTTTTGAGCAGACGTATTTCGCGCGGGATTTTGGAGTCCCGAGCTTACCAAGAATGAACCCGGTCCCGGGAGCGCCGAAAAACCCGTTGGCCTTCATCTCGCGCGCAGACTGCCAATGGGTCTGGCCAAAGCGTGTGAGGGTCGAGCCCGACAGGGCAAGGCTCAGCATCAGGCCGGCAGCGGCGAAGCTGCCGATGATCAGGTGGATGAGTTGCGCGTCCTCCGGGCGGCGATCGAGGATCGCCAGATAGTTCTGCGCGATATAAGCAAAGTCGATCTCCGCCCCGAAGCCGAGATCCTGGTAGCTCAGAACCGCCGAGGCGATGGTATATCCCATGGCCCCGGTCACCAGCGTGACGAGCAAGATCCCAGTTGCGATCCGCGCTTTTCCCATGGCGTCGCTCAATGGATCTGCCCCCGTTCGGTCTCACCATCCACGTCTGTCGCGCGGTGTTTTTCGTATTCGGCGTCGGCGAGTTCATCGACCACCTGGCGCAGAGCTTCCGTATTAGCTGTCGCGGCATCGGATTGCAGATAGACCTTGGCGACATAGAGCCGGTCGAGGCGGTCCCCGAGAACTTGTTCCAGCGCATCGGCATCGCCGGATGTGAGGCGGCCCAACTGGCGGTCATCCAGCACCCGCGCGATCTCGGTTCGGAAAGCGTCCCTCTCGTCTTCGGTCTCGAAGGCTGCGGACAACTCCCCCGCCCGCTCATGAGTCAGCACACGGTCCAGTTCCGGCGTCTGGAGAACCTGCACCTCCCGCTGGGACAGGCGGGCGTCCTGAACATGGGCATAGGTCTCTCCGAGACCTTCGGCCAGCTGCTCTGGCATATCCGGATAACGCGCCTGCAAGTCCCGCGTGACGGCCACAGAGATCGGTGTGCGGCTATGAGCACCAAGGCGCGCAGCCTCAATCTCACGACCAATGCGGTCAGCCAGCGTCTGATCGACAATCCTGGCGCGGCCTTCCTCATCCATACGGATGACATCGGCCGGGCTCTGAAGAAGGTCCGGATGCTCCTGCAGGTAGGCGCGCTGCTCGGCCTCGAGGCGCTCCACGGCGCGGGTTTCGACTAAGGCCTCACCCCGCTCGCTAATGGACGTCTCCAACCGCACAACCTTGGCAGCCTCTTCAATTCTGTCTTTGGTGAGATGGACCCGCGCCGCGTGGGCCTCATCAATCACGCCATCGTGGCGCAGCACCGCCTCCCGTTCCAAGAGCATGCCAAGCGCGACATGCACATTGTTGAGAATGTCGCGCGCCTGTTCCAAATCGGCGCGGCGCTCGAGGCTCAGATCGCGAGCCTCGGCCACCTTGGAGAGATCATCAGCGATCCATTGATGCTCGAGCGCTGCATTTGAGGCGCCTGTCTCGATCCGGGCCACCACTTCCGATGTGCTGATCCCGGTGCCCCGTAGTGCTACGTCAATGCGCGCTCTCAGGTCGGGCTCGGCCAGTCGCTCGCGCTGGCTGGCGTCGATATTGGCCTCAGAATAGATCCCGCCGTCCGAGGGGGTCTCTGACAATGTGCTCGAACGTAATCCGAGCGGCTGCATATGCTGGACTTGTGTCTGGATCTCGATGAGGCGTTTTTCAAGCACGGGCCGCTCGGCATCGGGTTTCTCGGCGATCATGCCCTGCACCCGCGCCAGCTTCTCCGCATAGAGGCTTCTCAGATCCTCAAAACTTTGATCCTCGGCCATATACACATCTCCTGTTCGGTCCACCTGCCCACCCCGCGCCAGCACTTCGCCCGCGCGGAAGAGGGCTGCGGCAATATCCTCGCGGGCTTCGCGGGAGGCTTCCGCCGCAAGCGAGTGGTAGACAGTTGTGGTATTGGCGATCTCCGCGAGCGTCCGCGTCAGGTCCTGCCCTACGCGTTCCCGCTCGCGGGGCGCGCGGCCCTCTTCCTTTGCGGCATAGACCTCGCGGGTCCGGGCGGGGTAATGCACGACCCCACGATCCACCCGACGCGTGGCCTCCAGGCGCACGCCATACTTTTCGGCCTCCTCGACCATGGCGAGGCGGAAGTCGTCATAGTTGAAGCGGTGGTTGCGCCCCAGAAAGAAGAACTCGCCTTCCTGCGAGCGGCGGTTCAGCACCAGATGCGCATGCGGGTGATCGCGGTCCTCATGCACCGCGATGATGTAATCGAAATGCCCCTCATCGGTCTGGAAGAACCGCTCGGCCACATCCGTCGCGATGTCGCGCACATCCTCACCCCGCGTGCCGATCGGGAAGGACATGAGCATGTGCGTGGTCTGGCCAAGCTTGGGCTTGAAGCCGCCCTCCCACCGTTTGGCAAAGCGCTCGGTGAGGTTTTTGATGTCCTTCGCCTCGAGCTTGGCCTTACCATCCAGAAACCCGCTCGAGTCCACGATATGGGTGGACTTCGTGGTCAGATAATCAAGCTGGTTTGAGAGCTGTGATTTGGTATGCGTCCCCCCACCCCGGATCGCCTTGAAGACGGCTGGCCTGTGCCCAGCTGCCGCGCGCGTAAGCTGGCTCTGCTTGGCGACATGCAGCCCCTGCATCGAGCCCCGGATCCGGCTCCAGCCGTCCCGGAAGACCTCGCCTGTGACAGCGTCAACCGCATCATTCAGCCGCATGGGCAAACTCCCTTAGCGCGGCACTGGCCTCGAGCTGCATCGCGTCGCGCCGACGCCGCAGGAGCAGCTCGATCTCGTCGGCGGAATCGAGGATGAACCGCGCCAACCCGCGCATCTGCGCAAGGCGCGGCTCAGAAAACTCGGCACGCGTGCTACCATCAGCCCCCTGCCCCATCCGGTTGGCCTTCGTCATCTGCTTGGCGATCTGTGCAACCCCATTGCCGACCTCGTGCAGAGAGGCGCGGTAGCGCGCCATCTCAGCAGCCATCTGCGCGTCCGGAACGAACACCCCGCCTGCCGCCTGAATGAGCCGCCGCAGCCCCTCGGCCCGGCTCTCGATCCCCGCCTTCGCCAACACCGCGTCGAGCGCCTCAAGCTCCGCAGCAGTGACCTTCACACTGACCGCTGAGACCGGGATCGCGGCATCCGTCTGGCGCTCGGCATCGGCTTTCAGGACGTAGCGCACGGCCCGCGATGTGACCTCGAAACGCTCGGCCAGCTCGGACGTCGACACACCCTCCGCGGCCTCGCGGACGATCTGCATCTTCTCGATCTCTGTCAGGCGTTTTGTTCGGGACATGCGGAAGAAAGACCCCCTATTTCCTGCCACCTTCCACCAAGGCTGCCCCCACCTTACGATAATATACCCACCTGTCAATTATATACTTACGTCGCATTCAGTCTCAGGCAGCCTTGGTGTCCGCTTCCCCCGCCACCTTCCACCAAGGCTGCCCCCACCTTACGATAATATACCCACCTGTCAATTATATACTTACGTCGCATTCAGTCTCAGGCAGCCTTGGTGTCCGCTTCCCCCGCGGCCCGCAGGGACGCGGCTCTGCCGCCCTCACCACCGGGCGACCCACCTGTCCAATGGGTCCCGTCCGCCAGCACCGCCCGAGGGTCTGGACGAACACGCATGTGTTCGGACGGAACCGCGGGCGGGCGCAAACCCCACCGACAGGGCGGACAGGCAGGGTCAAGGAGGGCCAGATTTGGGTCCCCAAATCTCTGCCGCAAAAACCGGGAGGCCCTGGCCGATAGGTTTTTGCGGATGGCCCCCTTGAGGCTGACTGGCCGGTCTGTCGCGGCCTGATCATTCCGGGGGGAGTGCGTCCGTTGAACGCGCAGCGGCCGGCGGCTTCGTGAAGTCGCCTCGGGCGATCTGACCGCCGGACGCGGCATCCCTGGAACAGGGATCGGGCCGCCCCAAGATCGTCCTGGGGCGGCCCATCCTCGTCAGAGGATTTAGTCCTGGGGATCTTTCGCGCTCGCTGGGAACATCACCAGCTCCGAGACTGCGACCGGGAAGTCGAGCTTGAGGCTGAAGAACTCCGATCCATCCCCGTTGCGGGTGTTGCGGAACATCGCACCCACGCGCTGAAAACGGGTGCGCTCCTGGCCATCGGTATCGGTGAACTTGACGGGAACGGTGGCGACGTAGTGGTTGGTCATTTGGGTTACTCCTTATTGCGATGAGGATCACCCAGCACGGGGGCAAGAGGACCGGTCGCAAGCGCAAATGCGGAGGGTCCGCGGCCCCGCCGTGGAAGCCGTATTTGTGCTTGCCAAAGCGTGAGCTGAGGGCACGAACGGGCCGACCCCGTGCGATCCATATGCATAGCAAAAAGGAGGGACCCGATTGACCTGTGCTATCACGCAGTCGCCACCATCCGCGTCCACGTCCTGCCGAACCTGGCCGGGGTGCTGATGACGCCCGCCCGCGTGGATGCGATGTTCCGAAACACCACCCGAGGGTTGTGCAGGTCTTCAGCCTCATGTGCGACGTCTCGCCCCCTCGGTCTTGCGCTGCTGACGATGTGCGAGGTGCGCACCATCCCCAGCCCGTACCGATGTGGATGGGCCGAACTCTGACGGGCTGGGTAGAGGGATGACGGTGCTGGCCGCCGCGAGTTGCTGAAAAAGTGTGACCGATCGCACGCGCCATGAGACATGACGAAAGGGCCGAGCCAAGCGCGACCCCGTTACGGCCATCACGCGCCCAAGCTGTCGAGCAACCCGCTGGTATCAGGCATTCGCTTCAGCGAGTTGCCGATGTGCTCCCGCCAGCGCGGCCCAACCTCCATTGCGGTGGCATAGGCCCGAGCCAGATCATCGGGCCGGTCCTCGGCCATCGCTTCGATAAGGAAAGCCGCCTGCTCGCGGTCCTTCGCGGATTTCAGGCTCCCTGCCCCATCGCGGCGCCGGTCGGCAATGATCAGTTTGTGGACTGCATAACGCTCCGGGCGGGGCACCTGCACCAGAACGCCGGATCTATAGATCGCCGCCGCGTGGATCGGCTCAGCGATCAGGAAGTTGAGATAGTTCAATCCTTGGGCGTTCACGCCCAATGCTGGCAGATCACGGATGGTCTCATCTCCGAACGCCGGTGTGAGAAACTCGACCAACTGGCCGCTGCCACCCTGGGCCCATCGCCATGTCCGACCTTGGTCAAGAGCTGGCAGAGGATCGAATTTGAGCGCCGAGAACGTCTCGGCAAGACCCGGGTCGACCTGATCCTGCAACGCAACGCTGAGCTTCTCGAACTGCGCGATGTCGATGTCGCCAGTATTGGCCATACCGCCAATTGGCAGTCGGATACCAAGCTCGCCTTCATAGAGTCGGAACGCGTTTGTCCCGACGATGGTGCCACCCAAACGGAAGGTTCCGGCTGCGGCCATGGCCGACAGGATGGAACCGGTCGCCCGGTCGGTGGGCGTCATGCCTTCCGCACGCAAGAGCCGGACAAGCCGCGACCGTTCCGCCTGCCGATCCTTGGCCGTTGCGCGCAGCTCTTCAATCCGGTCGATGCGCGCGCGCGTCTCGTCGCTGTCTTCGCCGATATAGATGAACCGCATCTCCGTCCCGACACGGCGCGCGGCATACCAATAAGCCTTATCCCCACGCTCCTTGAGCGTGGGCTTGCCTTCGACACCGGACAAGGCGTCGTCCTTCAGAAGACGCACCAGGTCGGTATAGGCGCTCATCGCGATGCTGCTGAGTGGGGTCATGCCTATCATTTCCAAGTTTTGCTTGGCATTCATATACCTATCAAAACAGGAAATTGCTAGGCAAAGTGATTTGGAGAACGTCCACACCCATAAGAAACGACGAAAGGGCCGCCCGAAGGCGACCCTCTCTCTTCAATCCTGCGACGCCTTCTTCGCCGGGTCCGCAACCCGCATGACCGTCAGGCATTTCGCTTCCGCCTTCTGCCCGAGGTTCAGCGCGACCCCGTTGCCGCCGAAGAGCACAACCCCCGTCGCCGCGAACTTGTCGTCTAGCATCTCGTCGTTGCACTTGAACGGTGCCGCCCGCCCATGCGCGGACCAGCGCGGATCGAAGCGCGCCTGTGCTATCCCGCGTGCCCGGGCCCACCGAGCCGCAATCATCTCCGCCCCGTGCTTGCCACCCTTGTGGCAGAGGAAGATCTCCTGGTTGCGGTTCTGCTTGATCCGTTCGCGAACCTTGTCGAGCGTGTTGAAGATCACATCGACATCGGTCCAGTCGGTGGCGCCTGAGACGATCAGGGGAACCCCTTCGACTTTCGATTTCTCGGCAGTCTCGCGGTCGTGCTGCTCCAGGAGCTGCCGCGCCTCAAAAACAGCACCTGTCTCCTGCGCCCGGATGCTCGCGCGCGACCCGGCCGCCGGGATGAAGGCGTGACCCGTCTCGATCTCGTAGCATTCCGCCGCAGCCTCGCTCATCACCTCGATTGCGCCGACAATCTCGCGCAGCTGCAGAAAGCGCGCCTGCGCTTCTTCCAGCGCGGTCTCGGCGATCTCCGATCCGTCGTGGGATTTTGCCAGCGCGCCGATCTTGTCGGCGGTGCGATCGACCTCCTTGCCGAGCGCCACCTTGCGGCGCTGCAGGATCGTGGCGAGCCCATGGGCCAGCGGTTCGATTTCTGCTTCGAGCCCGGTCCCGCGCAACTGACCAAGCAGAGCCTCGAAGCTCTCGCGGATGATGCGGTCGGTCAGGATGTGATCTTCCGGGATCGGCAGCTGTGCATCCTTCTCGGTCAGCCCGAAAAGCTCGATGGTCTCGTAGGTGTTTGCTGTGTCGTAAGCCATATTCATTCTCCAGATATTGGGTTCGACCACCACGTGAGTGTGGGGGCATGGCCGAATGCCTGGTTTCCGAATCTGCCCGGGTCAGGGACGGCGCAGCCGCCGGCTTGCCGGGCGCAAAAGTTTTCTGCGTGCAGCACCCGACACATGCGCGCCCTCACACACGGGACCGCCCCCCGCCACGGGCACCGCCCTCGCCGAAAAGTTTTGCGATCCTTGACGCGGGCTGATTTGGGGGCCATCCGGAGGATATGCTTCCGCACTCATGTGTGTGTGTGTGTTGACGGTAGGTTTGACCGACCTGAGCAGGCAAACGGCCTGACCGGACGCGGGAGACGGATGGAGCGGCGGGATCGTTTTGCCGCGCAAAACAGACCAGAGCGCAATCCGGCGGAGCGGCTGGGGAGGGACGTGCTCGCGAGGCGGGCAAACCGGGACGCCAAGCGCAACGCCGCGGTGAGGCCGCATGGGGTCACTGCATAAAAGTGACGTTATTGTCCGGCTCGCGCGAACTTTACGGGAACACTTCAGGTTTCAGTCGGATTTCTGGTCTCTGAGGGCGTTATAGAGGCTTGTTTTACTGATTT
>NZ_JAXGFR010000038.1:0-12434 GCF_041008775.1 Pseudophaeobacter sp. C1-32P7
GCGCCCTGCCACAATGCCGTGGTCACAGTTGCGGCCGCCTTGTTTACCAGTGTCCCCTGATCGTAGTAGGGGACTGCCTGCACGCCCTCCGGCAGGCTGGCGTTGATTTCCTGAAAGCGCTGCTGCACCCGTGCGATCACATCGGATGTATTGGTGCCATAGAGCTTCAAAACCAGACCCGCAACGACCTCCCCCTCGCCGTTTGCGGTTGCAAGTCCCTGACGGACACCCCCGCCCACGGTGATATGGCCAAGGTCGCGCACACGCACGGTGCGTCCGTGTTCAACGGTAACGACAATCTCAGCGAGGTCTTCGATCGTTCGGGCAAGCCCGACCCCGCGTACCGTGTATTGTTCGGACCCTATTTCGAGAAATTGCGCGCCTTCTGTCTTGTTTCCACGCCCCAGCGCGCTGATCACATCGGCAATCTGGATATCATAGGCGAGCAACGCATCGGGATCGAGCCTGACCTGATACTGTTTTTCGTAGCCGCCGAGGGACAATACTTCCGTGACACCCGGAACGGTTTGCAACTGGTATTTGATGATCCAGTCCTGGATTTCACGCATCTCGACAAGGTCGCGTTCGCCGGTTTGGTCTTCCAGACGGAAATACAGGATAATGCCAAGCCCGGTCGATATCGGCCCCATTTGCGGGTCGCCAAATCCCTCGGGGATGTTGCCACGCGCCTCGGCAAGCCGCTCACCCACCACCTGGCGGGCGAAATAGACATCCGTGCCGTCCTCGAAATAGATGTTTACCACCGACAGTCCAAAATTCGAGACCGAGCGCATGTTCTTGAGTTTCGGCAGACCCGACATTGCCGTTTCGATGGGGTAGGTCACATAGCGTTCAACCTCTTCCGGTGCGAGCCCCTCGGTTTCGGTGAAGACCTGGACCAGCGATGGCGTCACATCCGGAAAGGCATCGACAGGCAAGGCGCGAAACGCAAAAAGCCCGCCAATCGTCATCGCAAAAGCCGCGATGGCGGCCAAAAGCCATCCGCCGGCGATGCGGTGCATAAAATCGGTCATGATCAGCTATCCTAATGTCCGTGTCCGTCGCCAAAAGCGTCTTTTTCAAGCTGGGCTTTGAGTGTGAAGGCACCGTCAGAGACAAACAGGTCGCCTTCCTCCAGCCCGGTGCGGATTTCGATATAGCCGCCAGCCGTTGTGCCGATCATGACGGGGCGCGGTGCGAAACCGCCGTCCACCGGGACAAAGACGGACGAGCGCCCCTCTACCAGTTGCACGGCGGATTGCGGGACGCGCAGCACTTCCCTGGCATTGCCAACGCTGAGATCTGCGATCACGAACTGCCCGGGGGTCAGGGCCTTGTCCCTGTTATCCACGATCACACGCGCCGTCGCCGTGCGGGAAACCTCATCAATGACCGGCAATACAAATGCCACCGTAGATTGTGTGATGATATCGTCATCGTCCGATTTCAGGGCAACCGGCGCTCCGATGCGGACGCGGCTGATGTCCTGTTTGTACACCGCGATATCAACCCAAAGCACACTGTCATCGACAATCGTGAACAGTGCCTCGGCGCTGGAATCGCCGGCTGTCACGGTTCCCCCCAGCGTGACCGCGCGTCGTATCACCGTTCCGGAGAGCGGTGCAGTCAGATAGGCATTCGCATTGTTGCCATCTTCGGCCGTGGCAATCTTCTCGAGTGCCGCGTGATCGATGCCGACCGCATGCAGCTCCGTTTCTGCCGCTTCGCTCTCGGCTTTTGCCGCTTCATGCTCGGCACGGGCTGCCTGGACCGTCGCCTCGGAAGTTATTTTTTTGGACCACAGGCCCTCCGCACGTTCCAATGCCTGCGCCGCCAGTGATTTCCTTGTTTCCGCAGTGACCCATTGAGCCTTCAGCGTGGCCAGATCGCGGCTGGAAATCAATGCGAGTCTGTCTCCATACTCGACTGTATCACCTTCACCCGCAAAGATGCGATCAATAACACCGCTCACCCTTGGCGATACATTGGCCATCCGGTCTGCATCAAAGCGAACTTCTGCCGGCAGGCTGAGAGACTCGCCCAAGGCGTCCAGTTCAGCTTGCTCAAGCACGATCCCGGCCTCCTGCGCGACCTCACCTGTCAATTTGACAATATCGCTACCGCCTTCATCTGAATGATCGTCGTCACCGTGAGCATCGGCACTTTCACCGGCATGATCGTCATCACCGTGGGCGTCGGCTCTTTCACCGGCATGATCGTCATCACCGTGGGCGTCGGCTCTTTCATCTGCGTGGCCGTCATCACTGTGGGCATCCGCACTTTCGTCTGCGTGATCGTCGGTACCATGGGCATCTGCACTTTCACCGGCATGATCGGCATCATCATGCGGCTCCGCCGCAGCCGCGCCACTGATCACCAGTGGTTTTTCCGCACGGCTTGTCATGGTCGTGGCCAAGGCCAATGCGACTATCGCCAGCGAAACCAGGAACATCGTTTTCAGTCTCATAATTGCACTCCAGGACGGGAAGGATTCCAAAACCCATTCAGGTCACCTGATGAAATTTTGCTCCCGGATTTTATCCGTTGAAACGGCCTCGAACGAAGTTCGCTATTTCAACGGTCGGCCATATTGTCAAATAATCCTACAAAGTCCTGTGCCATGACAGGATTTGCGACATCTCGATCACAGAAAGGTTAAATCACCCTCGCGGAGGACGGTAATAACCCTGGACAGAGGCAAGGATCACAGGGACGTCACCCCACTGTCGAGAACTGTCGACCAACGACCGGTCGCAGGTCAACTTTGCCTCTTTCAATACGATGACATGGATATGGCAATCACCGGGACCATGGGCCGCGTCATCGCTTTCGCGCGCCCCTTGCTCCTGAGCAGCCTGATCACGATCAGCGTGATCGGTGGCTAGAACAGTGTTTTCAAAGATTGTTTCACCCACGCCTGCCTGATGGGTATCAGCTTTTGCGATACCGAAAATCAGATTCGCCGATAGCAATACGGCGAGTCCGATTTTTACAAAACAAATGGCGGGGTATGTCTGCATGTGGACGTGATATGGAACTTATCGCCGATGATCCAGAGGATTCCTTGCGGCCGCATCATCTCGTTAGCTTTCCCATCGCTCTTTGGCCAAGGCGAAAAAGATGAACCTCATCTCTCCCAGCGTCCCGGAGGCGTCGAAACACACCGCCTCGATCCTGTCGAAGATGGCGGCAGGTCAGTGACTGAGGCCCGGGTCACGGTCGATTTCTCGATCAATCTCGCGTTCGTTCTCGATCTCCCGATCCCTCTCCGGTTCATCCTCGATCTCCAGCCTCTCACGCGGTTTATTTAACACATCGTCCAGCCGCTCACGGATCGACGGCTTCTCGCCCTCCTCCGCACCTGCATCCCGCCCGGCCCCTTGATCCTTGTCCAGCGCTTCCCGCAACCGCTCCTGCACAGAACGCTTCGGTTCTTCGTCACTCTGCCCACCGCGTTCCGGTTCTTCCCGACCTGGACCGTCCCGCCCAGTGATCCGCGCCAATCGCTCCCGGATATCGTTCGATGCGCGCGGCCCGCGTTCTTTCGATGTCGCTGCCCGGAGTGCCGCCAAACCGGCGGACACACGCCCCTGCCCCTCCTCGCGGGCCGTGCCATAGGTCTCCCGCGCCAACTCCAGTCGCTCGCGCATCTCGCGGAACGCGGCACGGGCCTGGCGGGCCGCATGGACCACGGCCCCGCGCTCCGTGACGGGCACGTATTCCCGGCCCTCGCGCTCGGCCATCGCCTTCGCCCGTCGCTCCATCGAATTCGCCGCTGGCCCCAGCTTCAGCTCCGGGTCGCGGTCCAACGCCTCGGCGGACAGGGTGTCGCCACGTTCCTGGGCCGCCTCGCGCTGCTTCTCCAAGGACCGGTGATCAACCCGCTCGGCCTCTCCGACGCGCTCCAATGCGCGGTTCTGCAGCTCGGCCCAGACACCGCGCATCTGCTCGATCTCGACGCCGCCGGTCTTCGCGGAATCGAGCACCCGCGTCTTGACCGTGAACCCCTCGGCTTCCAGCTTGCGGGTGGAGGTCAGAACATGGGCGTGATGGTTGCGCTGATCGCCCTCGCGGTGCGGGGCGTGGATCGCCACATCGACGGCCACGCCGTAGCGGCTGACCAGCTCCTCGGCAAACTGGCGGGTGATGTGCGAGCGATCCTCGGCGCTGATCTCGGACGGCAGGGCCAGCTCCCATTCGCGGGCGGTGACGGAGTTGCGGCGGGTCTCGCTGGCCTCGGCTTCGTTCCAGAGCCTGGACCGATCCGTGGCCCATTCGGGCGCATCCTCGGGGGCGACGATGAACGTCTCCTCGATGCCCTGCTTGCGGGTGTAGTCGTGGATGCGACCTTCGCGCTGGCACTCGATGCGCTCGCCGACGCGGTAGGCCGCCGCCGCCGTCGCGGTGCGTCCGGCGCTGCGTTTGATCGTCTTCACGGAGAGGTGGTAGCTGGCCATCAGCGTGCCCCTCGACGGAGACGCAAACGCTGCCGATGCGAGACGCCGGGCATACCCATGCCGACCGGCTCTTGGCCCGTGACAAAAGCCGGGGCGTCAGCGCATGATGAGGTTGGAGTCTGCCCTGTCACCCTCGTGGCCGGGGCAGGGTTCGACCTCCCTGTTGGGCGAAAGCCGACGGCTTCGGAACATCGTGTTCCGGGGCCGTCGGAGAGTTGCGCAACGGTCTTTTCCCCGCAGGCCCGTGCCCCGGACCGGGGTGCCCGCTGACACCGCAGTGCGCGTTCGCACCGCTGGAGCCGGAGGGGAAAAGACAGCCCGCCCGAAGTGGACCTCTGGTCCTCTGAGGCGCGGGCTTGCCAGTGAGCTGCCCCCAGATCCCCAGCCTCATGGGGGGCGGGATATGGGGACAGTTCACTGGCGGTTTGCCACCGGCAAACCCAGCAATGATCGGCACCGACAGGTCCGACGATCCGCGCAGCCCGCAAGCGCGTCACCCCCGGCAATCCAGCCCCGACCACGGGGCACCGGATGCCGTCAGGGTGTCGTGATGCGGGACGCGATCCAACCGCCAAGGTTGGTCGGAGAGGGTTTGGGAGAGGCGATGCCGTCTCCCATTTCGATGCGCGTCGCATCGAAGGGGTCTGCCATCGGCTGGGGCTTCGCCCCGAAGAGATCGCACGCAAATCTCGGAACCGCAGGTGAAGAGTTTGCATAAGTGCGCCCTTGTCCTTTACAGGCCTACGGGTAAGCTCTACCATCTGAGGTTGAAAGTCAAACTTCTCCACCCGCAAATCTAAAAATGGATTCACGCGATATGGCAGAGACGGAACTCGAACGCGCCGAGAAACGATATGCCCAGGCCAAAGCCCGTCTTCAGGCGCTGAAGAACCGGGAAGCCACTCGACAGCGCAAACTCGATACCAGGCGAAAGGTGATCCTGGGTGGCGCGCTCCTCGATCTGGCGGAGCGGGATTCCGGTGCTGCCGCCATGCTCGACCGGCTCGTGCGCAACCTCGCCCGTGAACAGGATCGCAAGGCCTTCGCGGATTGGGATGCCCCCTCCCCTGCCCCATCCAGTTCTGACCCGGAAACGCCGTCCTGATGCGGGGCGTGATCCGCCTCTTTGACGGACTGTTCCGGTTCGTCGGTCGGCTGATCTTCACCCCCATCCTGTTGGGCTGGATGATCGGCGCTGTCCTGTTCGGTGCGATGATTGGGTTCATCATCGGAGGCGTCGTGGCCATGACAGCTTTCGGACCTCCGCTTGGTCACTCTGCCTGGGAATGGGTCATCATCGCGCCGCCTGTCCTCATCGGCGCAGTCTTCGGGTTCCAGTACTGGCGCAAGTCCTCCGGGGCCGATGCCTACTTCGGGCTGTCCGGCGACAGCCACGGCTCGGCCCGCTTCGCCAACCGCAAGGAGCTGAAGAAGCTCCAGCACAGTGACGGCCTGCTGATCGGGCGCAATCCGGGCACGGGGCGGCTTCTGCGCTATGACGGTCCCGCCCATCTGATCACCCTGGCCCCGACGCGGGCCGGGAAAGGTGTCGGCACCGTGATCCCGAACCTGCTGGCGGTGGAGCGCTCGGTCCTGGTCATCGACCCCAAAGGCGAGAATGCTCGGATCGCCGGGGAAGCCCGGCGGCGGTTCGGAACGGTCCATGTCCTCGATCCGTTTGAGGTTAGCGGGATGCCCTCTGCCGCCTACAACCCGCTCGACCGTCTCACACCGGACAGCCTCGATCTGGGCGAGGATGCCGCCTCCCTGACGGAGGCGCTGGTGATGGACCCGCCGGGACAGGTCACGGAAGCGCATTGGAACGAAGAGGCCAAGGCCATCCTCGGCGGGCTGATCATGTTCTGCGTCTGCCACGAGGATCGCGAGCGCCGCACGCTTGCCACCGTCCGGGAATATCTCACCCTGCCCCCGGAAAAGCTGCGCGCCCTGCTGGAGCTGATGCAGGACAGCGATGCGGCGGGCGGGCTGATTGCCCGCGCCGCCAATCGGTTTCTCGGCAAGGCAGATCGCGAAGCCGCCTCGGTCCTGTCCAACGCGCAGCGCCACACGCACTTTCTGGACAGCCCGCGCATTGCCAAAGTGCTGTCACGCTCGGACTTCCACTTCTCGGACCTTCGCCACCGGATCACCTCCGTCTTTCTGGTGCTGCCCCCCAACCGCATGGATGCCTACAGCCGCTGGCTGCGCCTTCTGGTGTCTCAGGCCCTCCAGGACATCGCACGGGACGCTGAGGTGTCAGCGACACTGGCAGCGTCTCAGAAGCCCGTAGCGGCCCAGAATGGCGCTCAGGGGGCTTCTCAGCGCCAGAAGGCCTCGAACCCCACGTTGGGGCCTGCGCTGTTCCTCCTCGATGAATTTGCTGCCCTGGGCCGTCTGGAGGCCGTGGAGCGCGCTATGGGGCTGATGGCGGGCTATGGGCTGCAACTCTGGCCCATCTTGCAGGACATGAGCCAGCTCAGGGACCTCTACGGCGAACGGGCGGGCACCTTCATCGCCAATGCCGGGGTGCAACAGGTCTTCGGCGTGAATGATTTCGAGACAGCCAAGTGGCTGAGCCAGATGATCGGCCAGGAAACCACCGGGTTCCAGACCGACAGCTACAAGCCGGGCGACAATCCCAGCTTCTCCAACAACCTCACGGGCCGCGATCTGCTGACCCCTGATGAAATCATGCAGATGCCCTCCAACGTGCAGTTCCTGCGCGTCCAGGGTCAGCCGTCTGCCCTGGCCCAAAAGCTGCGCTACTACGCCGACCCCGAGTTCAAGGGGCTGTTCGTCCCGCAGGACCAGTGACCTGGAAAGGATGATCCGCCATGACCGACACCCCCTCCCCTGCCCCGCACGACGACGAGCTGCCCGAAACGCTGGAGCGTCTCATAAAGCTGACGCTCACGCTGTCTGATCAGGTGGAGGAACAGACCAGGGCCATCAACAAGGGAACAACACTGGCCAATGAGGCGCGTCACGCTGCCACAAAAGCGCAGGAGCAAACTGACCCGGCACATTATGGCGAGCTGATCGGCCAGACCGTCGATGGCCGGATTGCCGACAGCCTCAATCGTTTGAACAAGGCGGCTGGAACGCTGTTGAGCGGGGCTGAAAGGTCAAACGCATCGTTTCAGGAAACCACGACGGCCCATTCGAACACGCTGCGCTTGATTGCTGACCTTCGCGAAAAACAGCAGCGCGACAGGCACTGGCTTCCATGGGTCGGTCTGGGCGGTATCGTTTTGGCCGTGGCCCTGACGGTGACGCTTCCGCGTTTCTTGGCCAGCAACCCCACCACATGCGCTCTGATTGGGGCTACGTGGACGGCGACCTCCACCGGCGTCAATGCCTGCGTGTTCTACTAACAGTAAGGCGTAGTGCCCGATCTGCCGCTTTGCCCTTTTCTAAGCATCTCGGCCGCCGCAGGCGGCCAGGAGGCTCTGCCTCCTCTGCCCCTTCAGGGGCATTCACCTCCGGGATATTTGTGGAACAAAGATATCATGGTAGGATGGTCTCGCGGTACAGGCGGGGACGCCGATGGCCGTGAACGGAGATGTCTCCGAGCGCCCTTCCCCTGCAAAGGTGAGGGGCGTTTTCTTGCCAGGACACTGAGAACGGGTCGGCTGAGTCCGCGAAGCTGGGTGTTAATATGTGTTAGATTCTGTGTTACGCGCCAAGATAAGGTCGTTTTATCCTTGTATATCAGAATTCTAGCGAGTGTGCTGGTAACTAATAACACGAATCCCGGTAACTGAAATCCTGCTTTCGGTAACTGAAAACACGAATCTTGACAGCGGTAACTGAAAACACGAATGTCGCCGCATGGTAACTGAAAACACGAATCTTGCCCCCCTCCTCCCGGATCGTCATCCGCAGCATGATCTGTTCATCTGCGACGTTGCCGACGCGGTGCTGAAGGACGTGATGCAGCACATGGAGCATCCCTTCTATTCGCTGTCGAAGAAGCCCGAAACCTCGGTGAAGCGATACAGGAACGGCGAGAACTGGCTGGAGATCACGCCAAGCGTCAAGGGCCTCGCAACGATCTACGACAAGGATATCCTGATCTACTGCATCAGTCAGATCATGGCGAAACTGAAGAAGGGCGAACAGGTTTCGCCGCGTGTCCGTATCAACTCACGCGAGCTGCTGATCTTCGCGAACCGTGGCACGAGCGGTCGGGAGTACCAGTCCCTCCTCGATGCGCTCGACCGTCTCGAAGGAACGCGGATACGGACCAACATCGTAACTGGAGATGAAGAACAGATCGACGGTTTCGGTTTGATAGACGCCTCCTCGATCCGCCGGAAACATGGCATGGACGGCCGCCTTCTCTGGTGCGAGGTCCAGCTTTCCGGCTGGGTGTTCAATGCGATCCGCAACGAAGAGGTTCTGACGCTACATCGGGATTACTTCCGCCTGCGCAAGCCAATCGAGCGGCGCGTGTATGAGCTGGCCCGCAAGCATTGCGGCCAGCAGAAGAGCTGGCGCATCACACTCGCCAAGCTGCTGCTCAAGTCTGGTTCCCAGAGCCCTGAAAAGCGGTTCAGACAGATGATCAAGGAGCTGGCCCGTCACGATCATCTGCCCGACTATCGCGTCACATTCGATGAAGAAGCCGATATGGTCATCTTCCACAATCGCGGCACGATGACCGGTCCCTCGCTGATTGAGGGCCGCGTGTCGTCCCTGAAAGCCGAAACCTATGAATTGGCGCGTCAAGCTGCGCCTGGGTGGGACGTGTATCATCTGGAACAGGAGTGGCGGGGCTGGATCGTTGAACCGCCTCGCAACGCGGATCGGGCCTTCGTCGGGTTCTGCCGCAAGTGGTTTGAAAAGCGTGGTCGGCCGTAGAGGTAAAACCGGTTATATAAAAATAACCGGTAAGAGAAATATATCCGGTAAAGGAATAAAATCCGGTATTGGAAACTAAACCGGTAAGGGGTATAAAACCGGTAAGAACAACAATAGGCAGGTTTGAGCAATGCCCGTTATCGTCATGGCAAGCCCCAAGGGGGGCGTTGGTAAGTCCACCTGTGCCGTGCTTCTCGCTTCCGAATTCGCGCGCATGGGGGCGGATGTCACAGTGCTGGATTGTGACCCGAACAAATCTCTGAGCCGATGGGCGTCCCACGGGATGCCGAAAGGAGTTTCCCTGCTAAGCGATATCGGCCGTTCGGAGATCGTCCCGTCAATTCGTGCGGCAGACGGGGACGGGAAGATCGTGATCGTGGACCTCGAAGGTATTGCATCACAACTTGTGAGCCGCGCCATCTCTCAGGCCGATCTGGTCATTGTTCCGATGCAGGCTACCGCGCTGGATGCAGAGATTGGCTCCGAAGCCTTGGCTCTCGTCCGCGAAGAGGAGGACGCGCTCGGCCGTGATATTCGCCACGCTGTTGTGCTGACGAAAACGAGTGCAGCGGTGAAAAGCCGTGTCCAGAAAGAGTTGGAAGAACAACTGAGCGGGGCAGGGATTGACGTGATCGAACCGTCGCTGGTCGCTCGCGCAGCCTTCTCGGAAATATTTGCCTATGGCGGCGATCTGACTGCGATGATGAACGACACGGAACTGAGAACGGGCGGCAAGGTCGATAAGGCCTTGGCGAACGCCCAGAGCTTCGCGGAGGCTGTTTATGAACGGCTCAAATAGGCTTGCGGGCCTGACGGCACGCCCGAAAGAGACAAGCGCTGAAGAAGTCCGGCGTGTGGATGACGTTGGAGAGGCTAGGGGGTTCCTTGATCGCACCCCTCGCAAGAAGCCTGGCCGCAAACCCAGTCCTCGCACCCACCAGTTGCACCCGAAGGTTTTTCCGAAAGTAGGGGAGGCTATCGCGGCCGAAGCGGAAAAACTTGGAATCACCCAAGGCCAACTGATCGAACAGATGTGGGAACTCTACAGTTCTTGATGATGGATGACATCCTGCCCCTATACTGAGAATGAAGTATGCTTGCATTTTTTGCTAGCACTTGCTATATGACCTGATGAACAGCAAACACCGCAAGACCCTGGCCGTTGTCTTCACAGACCCGGTGTCCGGCACTGTCGAATGGTCGGCAATCGAGCGTTTGCTTGTCGCCGCTGGCGCACAGGTGATCGAAGGACGCGGCTCGCGGGTGCGGTTCGAAAAGGATGGCGAGGTCGAGACATTTCATCGTCCACACCCCGCCAAGGAAGCCAAACGGTACCAAGTTCGCGCCGCCCGCGCGTTCTTGGAACGGATCGGAGTTACACCATGACCAATTCCATGACCTATAAAGGCTATACGGCCCGCATCGAGTATGACGACGATGATGGAATCTTTACCGGACGCCTCGCCGGTATCCGCGATGGTGTCGGCTTTCACGCGGACACGGTTGAAGCTTTGCGGGATGCCTTTCACGAAGCGGTCGAAGATTACATCGAAACCTGCGCAAAGGTCGGCAAGGAACCGCAAAAGGCCTTTTCCGGCCAGGTTATGTTCCGTGTCGATCCCGAAGTGCATCGCAAGGCCGCGCTTGCAGCCGAGCTTTCCGGTAAGAGCCTGAACCAGTGGGCCGAAGAGGTTCTGGATCGCGCAGCAGGGTAGGGGGCGTTGGTGGATATGACCGACGCTGACCGCGTTCTGGGCGCAAGGGCAGGTGAGCTTGGAAATGTCGATCAAGCGGTCATGGCCGAAGTCGTTGGTATCGCCCAAGCGGTCGGTGATCTGCGCAAAGCACTCGATGCCCTTGATGGCCAGCTCGATGCACGACAGTTCGAAAAGGCTGCTGCGTTGGGGTATCAGGACATCGCATCCGCGTTCATCTTTCTCCAGCGCACCTTGGGCGGGCTACAGAGCGCGGAGCTTAACCGCCACGCTTTCATTTCAAGCATCGCGGAAGAACTGCAATGCGCACACGAGGATGCAGAGCCCCTTGTTGTGGCGCGTCTCCAATGCCTGAAACCCAGACCGGAATTGACCCAAGAAGAGCTTGCAGCGTCGAGGGCGCGCCTTCGACGCAGAATAGAGGAAATAGGCTCGAACGGCGAAGGCCAGTAAGGCGTTGGCTCACGTCGCAATGGGCAAGACCGGCCACTCGCTGCACCCTGGCTGAGCTTACACAACGCGGTGACAAAGCCGCCGGTCAAGCCCAATGCGCCAATGACCCCTTTCCATGCGAAAAATCACCGCTGATAGGGTAGGGGGCTGGCCATCACCCTGCGAGCTGATAACCCCGCTTCTGCTTCGCCCGATAGAGCGCCACCATCGCGTCGGCGGCACGGCCTGCATCCTCGAAACAGTCGACCCGGTGCCGCCCCTGGGTGCCGATGCGGCCCCACTCGCGCAAGAGAGACACGCCGCCAAACAGGTCAGGCATCAAGCGTAGCCGGTAGAAGCGATACATATTGGCATCGTGGTCCACGCGCTCGATGCGGATGTCCTCGGGAAACATCTCAAGCTGCTGCATCGGGTGACGCCTCCCGCATGACACGGCTGATCGTAGAGCGATGGACATTGAACAGGCGCGCGGCCTCTGCCTCGGTGCGCTTGCCGGATCGCACCAGGTCGCGGATTTCCCGGCGCTGATCGTCCGACAGCTTTGGCTTGCGTCCTGGGTGGCGTCCTTTCTTACGGGCGCGTTCCAGTCCAGCCCGCGTGCGCTCCCGGATCATCTCGCGCTCAAACTCGGCGAAGACGCCGACCATTTGCATCATCATGCGCCCTGCCGGCGTCGTCGTGTCGATGGATTCAGTCAGGGACCGAAAGCCGGCACCCGCCGCGTCGATCTTCTCCATGATGGACAGAAGGTCTTTGAGCGACCGCGACAGACGGTCGAGCTTCCAAACAATCACCACATCGCCATCACGGAGCTGGTCGAGCATCCTGTGACTCTTCACGATAAATGGCACTGATATTTGCACGCTAATTGGCACTCTCGGTGCGTTGGAGGGTGCGGTAGATCGTAGGCCGCGAGACGGCAAATACATCTGCGAGATCGCTGACG
>NZ_JAXGFR010000039.1:0-12001 GCF_041008775.1 Pseudophaeobacter sp. C1-32P7
GGGTGAACCTCATCCTGGGCGGCTTCGGCCTGGCATCGCTGATGCTGAGCGTCACGCTTCTGGGGGATGCATTGACCCGCTTCGGGACGACGCATTGGCAGACTCGCAGCGAGATGAAGAGTAACGGTTTCTTTGCCAAGCCCGGCGGCGGCTTCCTTCTGGGCAAGCTCGGCTCCCCGAATTCCAAGCGCCCGTTCCTTGTCTCAAAAACCTTCCCCCACGCGCTGATCGTGGCGCCTACAGGCCGGGGCAAGGGCGTGGGGTTCGTGATCCCGAACCTTCTGACCTACAAGGGCTCGGCCGTGGTGCTCGACGTGAAAGGCGAGAACTTCCGCGAGACCTCGCGCTTCCGCGCCATCATGGGGGACAAGGTTTTCCGCTTCGCGCCGACCGACTGGGACCGACCGACACATCGCTATAATCCGCTGGCGCGCATTGCTGCCATGACCAACCCCGACCGGCAGCAGATGGAGCTGAAACTCACCGCGAAGCTCTTCCTGCAGACCGACAATGAAAAGCTGAGCGGGCTTTTGGCCGGGGGTATCGACCTCTTCGTGGCGGCCGGCCTTCTGGCCTTCGAGCGCGGCGTGCCGACCATCGGCGAGATCTATCGCATCACAGCCTCGGGGGGCGACAAGCAGAAGGAATACCTGAAGCGTTCACAGGAGGTGAAGAACAAGTCGGCCAAACTGATCTTCGAGCGTATGGCATCGACCAACAACGACACCCTCACTTCCTACCTCTCCCTCCTGATGACATCGGGACTCGACACTTGGGACAACCGCGCGATCGACGCGGCCACCGCGACCTCTGACTTCTCATTCCGGGATATCCGCCGCCGCCCACATGCGATCTATCTTGTGGTCGAATCCGAGATGATCCGACCGCTTGCCCCGCTGATCCGTCTCTTTTTCTCGGACCTGATCGCTTCGCTGCAAGCACAGGAACCTGGCGATGACGAACCTTGGCCGGTCATGATCATGCTCGACGAGTTCGACCGGCTCGGGAAGATGCCGATCGTCGCCGAGAGCATCAAGACGCTGCGCTCGTTCGGCGGCAACCTCGCGATCGTGACCCAGACCATCCCCGCGCTCGATGAGATCTATGGCGAAAACACCCGCCGGTCGCTGCAGGGTGGCGCCGGGGTGAAGCTCTACCTCACTCCGTCCGAGCAGAAGACCATCGAAGAGTTGAGCCAGGCCGTGGGCAAGACAACCAAGCGCGTGGTGACCCGCTCCCGCGCTGTTGGACGCAATCCGTTTGAGGGGCGCAGCGTTTCGGAGAGGACAGAAGATACCCCGCTTCTGACAGAGGATGAGGCCCGGCGCATGGACCTCGACGAGGTCATCCTTGTGATCGACGCGCAGATGCCCATCCGCGCAAGAAGGGTGAAGTATTTCGAGGATCCGGTGTTAAAGGTTCTGCACGCCGGTCAATCGGGAAGCTTCCCATATCCGGACGAGGACGGCCTTCGGCGGGACCGACAGATGTCCGAGACTCGCGAGACAGTGGAGAAGCTGAAGCAGGAGCTGCAGGAGGTGCGTGCGGCAAATGTCGCGCGGGACGAAGGCTCGAATGCGCCGAAGACTAATCCTGTCAGTTTAGCGAAGGCTCGCGGTCGCGCAGCCCGCGCAGCTGCGAGTGGCGGTGGCCAAGGTCAGTTGTCGCTTGATATCGAGGGATTGGGGATCAGGGATGCAAACCGGACGGCACTGGAAACCGCCGTTCAGACGACTAGAGCGATTCTTGCGGAGCATGTGTGATTACTGCGTAATGGGTACTCGGTTGAATTCTAGGGTCGTCCAGGAGCGAGCTTTCGTCGATGTCTGCTTCGGGTGAGGCACTGAGTGATCCGCAGATGGCGGTATTTAGGGTGTTTGTTTCGTTACCTGAGCAAGGCCCGCGTTTCCGCTTCTCTCAGATCAATGCAGAACAAGCTTGCAAATTTTATATTACAACAATATTGTTGTAAGTATGATCCCAAAACTTATACCATTGCCCGGTTCGCCTTGGCCTGTGCTGCCTCCGGGAATTCATATGGCCGATCTTAGCGATGTGTCGGCGGCGTTCGCGACGAATCCTTGGCGGCGCGAACTGCACGATGGACTTGTCGATGCGTGCGGCAGGTTGCGGCGGGCAGGGTGTCCGACCGTCTATCTCGATGGTAGTTTTATTTCAGGAAAGCCAAAGCCGGGTGATTTCGACGCCTGCTGGGATCCTAATGGCGTCGATCCAGCGAAGCTTGATGGCGTATTTCTGAGATTTGAGAACGGTCGTGCCGCTCAGAAAGCCGCATTCAAAGGTGAGTTCTTTCCGTCTTCGATGTTGTGTTCTGATGTCGGAGCCACGTTTGTCGAATTTTTTCAGCAGGACCGTTTTACGGGGAAACAAAAGGGGATCATCGCAATTTCGCTTACGGCCGATCCACTTCTTTCTGGAAAGGTGCAGCCATGATCTACAGTGATAAACAGTACAACGTAGCGAGCGCACAACTGGATAAATTGAAAGGCGCTTTGGCTGCCGCGAAGGCGCGCGAGACCGACCAAGCATGGCTTAAGCAGGCGGAGATCGCCGCTATAAACAGTCAGATCGCCGAAATCGGGGCAGAGCTTGCCGAATACGACCTTCTTAAATCCGGTCAAGTCTCGTTCTCGAAAACATACGCACTTGAAGAATTGCCGCGCGTACTTGTGCAGGCGCGCATCGCTTCCGGCATGAACCAGACTGACCTTGCCGAGAAGCTTGGCATGAAGCCTCAACAGGTTCAGCGTTACGAAGCAACCGACTACATGGGGGCTAGCCTTGGGCGGCTGATCGAGATTTCGAAGGCGCTCGGCGTTAAGGCGTCAGGTAGTTTCGAGGGGCCGAAGCAGGCTGGCGGTTCGGTGTTCGTATGGGCCGATGCCGACGATATCGTTTGGGGCCAGCTTCCTTACAAGGAGATGATCAAGCGCAAGTGGTTTGACCTGCCGCGCGGTGCAAACCCCGTCGAGCGGGTAAAAGAGTATTTTCTGCAGTCGGCTGGCCCACAATTTGCCACAGCTCTTCACCGCAAGAAGATGCACAGTGGCAATGCGCCCAACGAGTACGCTCTACTTGCTTGGCAGGCGCGCGTTCTGGAGAGAGCACGCAGAAAGATCGAAGCGCAAGAGATCGGCCACTTCGAAGTCGATGATCGGTGGATGCCGCAACTGGTGGACCTCACCAAGCGCAAGGACGGACCGAAGCGCGCTCGTGATTTGTTGGCCAGCAAGGGAATCGTTTTGATTGTTGAGCGGCACCTTCCGGGGTCATATCTCGACGGCGCTGCCATGCTAGCAGACGGTGACACGCCGGTCGTTGCACTCACCCTTCGGCATGATCGCCTCGACAACTTCTGGTTCGTACTACTGCACGAACTCGGTCACGTCTTCTTGCATCTTTTCGACGGCCTGCGCTTTGACTTCTTCGACGAAGAGGGTGGTAGCGACGGCGATGCGATCGAGGCGGAGGCCGACAAATTTGCACTCGATACTCTGATACCTGGTGATCTGTGGGATCAGTGTCTTTCGCGTTTCGCTTTGTCCGACGAGGCCGTGGAAATTGATGCGGAGACCATCGGTATAGATCCGAGCATCATCGCGGGGCGGATCAGGAAGGAGCGCGGCAACTACACGATTCTGAACGATCTGATTGGTCTAGGTCAGGTACGCTCGCAGCTTGAGGAGGCTGGCGATGATCTTGACTGAAGATATGTATGTACCGGCGCTGCGTTGGCGGCAAGGCGAGTATCAGGCGCTTACTCGTCTTGCCACCGCAGCCAAGGATCGTGTCGTGCCTTACATCACCATTCCCGAAGTAGAGTACGATTTTGAAGCAAGGCAGCCGAAGAAGTCGGTCCACCAGCATGTGCATCCTTTCGCCGCCCGCTTCAATGCCAAGTGGGGCCGGAGGCCTGCTTGGGTGAGCCTCCATCCCGGCATCGCAAATGAGCGGATGGATGATGGGCGAGATATTCCCGCCTACGTGTTTGAGGCTCTTCGTACGACCCAAGCGAATGCGATACCGTCCGTTCCACTTGATGCGACGGCAGCCATCATCACGTCTGTTCGGACAATAGCTGCGACAGACGGCCTTGGGTCTGCGATCTCTGTCCGACTGGAGGACTTGATGAAGCCTAATGTGCGCGCACGCACTGAGGCGTTGGCAGCGTCTCTCTGTCAATCTCTCGACGAAATTGACCTCGTCATTGACCTGGGATCGCCGAACTACGAGCCCTATGCTGCTTTCGCAGGTGCGTTGATTGCGGCCATGCGCAGACTGGGCGACCTAGACGCCTTCCGGAACTTCATGATGATCGGCACGGCAATTCCTGAGACTTTCAAGGACGTTGCCAAGGGGGCAGACCAATTGCCCCGCCATGATTGGCTCTTCTATCAGGCACTGCTTGGGAAGATCCCTGCGGGAATGCGTCGGCCCAACTACGGTGACTACACGATTGTTCATCCTGATTTCAAAGCCTTGGATATGCGAATGATCAAGGCGGCGGGCAAACTCGTTTACACGACAGCGGGAGATTGGGAAGTTCGCAAGGGAGGAGCATTTAATGATAATCGCTCCCAGATGCATGATCATTGTGCGTCGATCGTGGCGTGTGGCAAGTTCGCCGGTGCCGGCTACTCAATTGGCGACGACTACATTGCGAAGTGTGCGGCACATCTGGAGGGCCCAAGCAATCAGACTCGCTGGAAGGAGGTGGCGATCAATCACCACATCACGCGTGTTCTGGACGACCTCTCCAGCTTTCTCGCCGCGCCATGAATGAGCGAATTGAAGCAGTGATCTCTCGAACGGTCATCGCTTCGCACAGCATCTCGTAGAGTTGCTTTCTCGGCCGCCGGAGTTCCTTAGGGACGTATCCGGCCTTGTTTAGCAGTTCTATGACCTCATCTCGCCAGAGGAGATGCGCCATCATGACGGGATCGATCTCGGGGTTGGTGGCCGCATTTCGGAACACCTGAAAATTGATACCGCCTCTTGGTCCCTGCTGTGCGGCGATAACACCGCACCAATCGGGTGCGTCGGCGACGATGTTTTCAATATGCTTGGGTGCGGCAACAATCGTGAGCTTTTGTAGCGTTTGGCGGTAGATTTCGATCTGTGAACCGAGCCGGTCGAGATTATCCTTGGCGCTCTTGATCTCGTAGCCATGAATGCAGCCGTTGATGACTGCCACGTCCACTCGGCTTTTCGCATGTGCGAGGCCCAGTTCATCTATCACCAATGTATCTGGGTGTGCTTTGTACTTCCGCAGCCGTTTCGCGTGCAGCGCCTGCCGAATATCTGAATCTTTGGTCAAGGCTGCTGGCATCTCTCGCTTCGTCCTCCCTTCCGCTCTTCTGCCGAAATTCGTGTCCATGGCCAAGCAAAATTCGCGCCTTCTGCGGATTCCACGACGCATTTGTTCGTTAGAATGTGATTTTCATCAAAAATATCAATGCAGTAATCGTTGAGACTTAACTGGTCGTTCAGTGGCCCCATGGTCGGCCATGGGGCGATAGACGATCCTCCTAGATCGTCTTGGAGCCCTTGGTTAAGCACTCGAAGAGCGATAGAAATTTTGACAGATTGGCTGAAAGGTTACGAGTTCTTGTCCCCACACGCTAGCCGACTAAGCGTTTCGCGCGTTCCGCCATTCTGACGACCTGTGTAGCGGCTGCCCGCACGGCCGCTGGACTCTGCACAACACCTCGCCCAATCACTTCTCCAGTATTTAGTGCCCCGATCCGTGACCTCCCTTTGACGCCAGCTGTGTTGAAGAGCCCGCGCATGACCCCGGTTGTTCCAGCGACAACGGCGGGCGCCGCCGCCACCATGAGGTTCCCCGAGATACCACGCACGATCAGGGGCGTTGCTGCCACAAATCCCTTCGCCAGGAAAATCATGACGAAGAACGGCACCAGTGATCCGATGTTGGTTGCCGAGTTCGGATCACCGAGTTGGGCGAGCAGAGAATTCGCCATGCCGACGACGGTCGAGAACATAGCTGCGATGACGATGGGGTAGAAGGCATAGCTGACCGTCGTCGAGACCCACCTATGGAAGAAGTCCTTGGTCGCGTCGAAGAGCGACAGTGCGATCATGATCGGAGCAAGACCAAGCATGAGTGTCAGCATCATCTTGGCGAATATGAGGACGATGCCGGTCATGAAGCCAAGGAGGCTCAAAAGAATAAGCCCGATGCCGCCTAGGATCGCGCCCGTCATCCAGTTCAGGTTGCTGCCGATGGCATTCAGGTACTGGCTGAATTTTTCGATCAGGATGTCGAATTCGCCGGCAAAGTGTGTGGCTCCGGCTCCGCCGCCGCCAACCGAAGACACCAGTGCGCCAGCGACGTAGTCCAAGCCTCCAATGACTGCGTTTGCTACTGCATTGAAGTTTGCCCAATTGAAGGCGAACAGACCGATAAGGGTCAGCTTGATCAGGTACCAGAAGAAGTTGGCCCCATCCATGCTGCGGAACTGGAATGCCATGTTGATGCAGACGCCGATTAGCGAAAGCGTGACCATCAGCAGGACGATCGTGCCGGTATTGCTTGCCACGGCCCCGAACTGGGACTCAGCGGCATCGACAAGGAACGCGTCTGCCGTTCCGACCATCCAGCTGACGACGCCCATTACCAGTTGCCTTGAGCTTCGCAGATTGTACGCACGCTCGGCTCGAGTTGCTTCCTTACTTCAATCCAGTCGCGGCGAAACGCTGAATGCTCGGCTTGGCTAAGGCCTGCATACCTTTCATGATATTCGCCATCGGAGCTATCCCAAGCGGGAAAGCGGGTTTCACAGCTGCAGTCGCCAGATTCAGCGATCTCCTCCCAGGCCCGAATTTCGTACAACTCCATCAAAGCTGCTGCCTTGTAAGCTTCCCGCGGATTGATTTCGTCCATCCAGGTCGGGCGCGCCGGACGATCGTTGCAGATCCGGTATTGTTGAGGCGACATATCGACCGTGAGATCGTTTGAGATCGGAGGCGAAGTCTGCGCCGCAAGGGGGCCCGCCAAGGCGGCAAGCATGAGTGCGAGAATTGGTTTTCGCATCTGGGGGGTTCCTTTCTTACTCAGCGGCAACGGAGGGGCTCTTGTTGCCTCTGCCGTCGACCGTGTCGAGGTTCAAATCTGTGGTTTGGCCCGGGAGAAAGAACTCGGTGATCCCGCGCGTGCCTTCATGGCGGCCTGCCTGAATGATCACGTCGATCGAGCCCTCAATATAATCGATCATGTCGGCGTAGGTCATTGGCACATCGGTTTTCAGGGCGGCGATGGCGAGGCGGCGAACAGCAAGTTGTGGAGTCTCGGCATGGAGCGTAGTCAGCGATCCACCGTGGCCGGTATTGATTGCCTCGAGAAACGTCATCGCCTCGCGCCCGCGGACTTCGCCCAGGACGATCCGGTCGGGTCGCATGCGAAGCGTTGAGGCCAAGAGCACATCTGCACTGCGGGCATCCGTGTCCCGGTCCACGATCAACGTCACGGCATTGGGCTGCTCGGGGCGCAGCTCGGCCGCCTCCTCGATGGTGATGATCCGCTCTTCGGGCGGGATGAGCGAAAGGATCTTGCGCGCCGCGACCGTCTTGCCGGTCGATGTACCGCCCGAAACGATCATGTTGAGCTTGTTCTCGACGCAGAAGCGCAGCGCGGCGTCGATGTCGCCGGAGGCAACCACATCGCGCAGCGCGGCGTTTCGTTCGCGCCGCAGACCTTCGAGGCTGCGCTCCTTTCCATAGAGGAAGCCGAGCCGGATTGCCTCCAGCGGCAGGGAGGAGAAGAAGCGCAACGATATTGAAAACCCGCCCTCGACTGCCGGTGGCTGGATCACCTGCGCGCGGATCGGGCGATCTCGATATAGGATCGAGACCGAGACAATGGGCTTCTTCGTGCTGAGCGTCGTCGAGGCGGCCGAGGCGATCTGGTTGCCGAGGTCCTTGATCTCGGTCTGGCTCAGCGGGCTGCCGAGACCTCGCATGAAGTGATCGCCCTGGAATTCGCCCCAGACTTGTCCGTCGGGATTGATGCAGATCTCGATCGTGTCGTCGCGCAGGACCTCGGGGCCGAAACGGTCGAGCGACGCTTCCAGATAACTTGCAGCCATGTCAGAAAATCTCGAGGTCACGATCAACCATGACCGTGATCCGTGTACCCTGATCGACATGTATCACTGGCCGGATCGCCAGATAGTCCTGCATCACGCTTTGCGTGCTATCGCGCAGATCCGTGCCGACATCGCTCGCAACATCGGCCGCCGCCTCGCTGTCGATTTGACCCGCTGCAGCCGCAGGCAAGGCGCCGATCAATGAGATCAGCGCGGCGGAGCCGAAGCGTTGCGCGAAACGGGTGTCGACAAACCCGGTGGTGCCAGTACGGCCGAGTTCGTCTCCACCGAAGGCGCTGATCTGCACGGTCTGATTGTCGGGCAAGATGATCCGGTCCCATGCCACCATGACGCGCGATTGGGCAAGTGCGACATCGGAGCGATAGCGCCCGATCAGCCGCGCGCCGCGCGGGATCAGAATACGCGTTCCATCGAAAGAATGGACGTCTTCCGAGACGGTGGCGCGGATCGCGCCGGGCAGTGTGCTGTCGAGGGCCGTCTCGGTCACAGCCTGAATCATGGTGCCCTGAACAACCGTGTTCGATGGGTTCGCGATCACTTCGGCACGGGTCACCTGTGCAGGTTGTGCGCCCGAACGAACAAAGGCTTCGTCTGCATTCAGACGCGCGGCTTCCAGCGCATTCTCCCCATCCGCTCCCGCGCCCATCCCGGAGAACGCGATCATAGGAGACGCGATACGCTCTGCGCGGGCCTCAGCTTCAGCAGCGCGCCGCCTTTCGAGTTCGGCCAGCCGCAATTCTTCTTCACTTGGTCCCAATGAGGTCGGCTCTGGTGGTGCAAGCCGTGCAAGTTCCAAGTCCATGCGGAGCTGATCCAATTCGCGATCCCGCTCGGTCAGCTGCCGCTCGAGGGCACGCTGCGCCTCGGCGGATGCTTCCTGTAAGGTGGCAATTTGCGCCGTCAGGTCCGCAATAGCTTGCTCCGCCCCGCTGTCCGCGGCCTCGGCCGGTCTTGCGCGCAGGTCCTCGAGTTCCGCTCTCAATGTCGCAAGACTTTCCATCAGTGCGAGTTCCGACTCGCTCGGACCTGTGTCCGCAGGCGGGGCTTGGCTGGGCTGCGGGGCAGAAATCGGCGCCAGATCTCCGAATCCGGGGCCGCTGCTCTGGAACTCCTCCGGCGCGGCGGTCGCCATTGGTGCTTCTGCTGACGGCTGCAGGGCAGCCCATGCCAGACCGCCTGCTGCCGCGATGCCGACGACCCCAAGTATCGCGGCAAGCGGCGCAGGCCGCTTGCTTGCCTTCGCTTTGCCTGTCGAGCCTTCGAGAGCCGCGAGGCGCGCGGCGAGGTCTTCCGTACCTTCGGTCATGATGTGGCCTGTCCTGCGTCCTGGACGCAAACCACCACTTCGCCAAGGCGAAGGACCCATTGTCGGTTGACGCCGGACACGCGGATGACGCCGTCACTCAAAGCTTGGCTGTTCACCGCGCGTTCCCTGCCGTTCGAATATCGGAAGATGGCGGGCACCGGCGCATTCCGTGCAAACCGGAAATACGTGAAGGTACCATCATCCCAGATGGCCGTCGGCGTGAACTCTTCTCGGGCGCTGACCGCATAGTTCGCGTTCGGCGCATCGGCCGCAACCGCCCTGGTGGGTTGCACGCGGTTTTCAGGATAGCGGAACTGCACGACATAATGCGGCGTCTCCCGGGCTTCGACGACATGGAAGTAGTAGGAGCGGCGGTTGGTGTAGACGGTGATGTTGGTGGCGACGCCAGATGCTGTCGGCTTGATGGCGAAGGCACGGCCACCCGGGACACCGTCGAACTGGAAGCCCACCGTATCGCCCGCGATGATCGAGCGGATGGTCTCGCCCTCGCCGAATTCGACTGTGGTGACGCGGGTCAGGGTCGTGACGACACGGTAAACTTGGCCTTCAGTCCAGGTCGCGACGCGCACGCGATTGTCATGAGAACCTGGACGGGGCGTAGTTTCGGCAAAAGCAGCCGCTCCCGCGAACGCGAGAATACTGGCGGCCAGCAGCGCAGAGATTGGAGTGCGAGTCATTCAGAACGGTCCGATCGGATGGCATATTGGGTGACGGTGAATCCGAAAGGGTTTTGCCAGACATCGTCGATCGCGCGGGTCCGCTCTGGCCGGAATTCGTACATCAACGTGGCAGTGAACGATCCATCCTGTACCCCTTGCGGGCTTGTCAGGCGCTTTCTGAGCCGCACCTGGGCGCGGTTATCGCCAATAAGGGTGATCGATGCGATCTCAACGGCCATCTCGGCCGCAGCTCCGTAACGCGTCGGCGGATAGCTCTCCTGACCCGATGTCCACATCGCGCGCATGTTGGCCTCGGCCGACCCGGAAGACTGTGCGAGGACACGGCGGACACGAAGATCGTTGTCGAGCTGGTTGTAGGTCTCGCGGTCGAGAATGTAGCGGTAGATTTGCGCTTCGATCACGGCAGGCCGTTCGGCGAGCGACACGGTTTCAACCGTGGCATTGGGGAGCGCCATCCCGGTCGCGGGATCGTAGGGGACAACCACAGGAGGCGGCGTCTCGACCATCAGCGCGACAGCCGCAGCCGTCAAACAGCCGAATACGCCAAAGCCTGCCCCGGAAATGCCGATCATCCGCCAAAGCTGTTCCCGGCGCAGAGCACCGTAGACAAGTTCCTCTTCCACGAGTTCGCGCGCAGTCATCACCCCTGCCCCACTCATGGCTCAAGATCCGGCAAGGTGAAGTCCATGTAGCGGCGTTCTTCGGCAACGGTGGCGGCATCAACCACGCCTGCATTGCCTGCGCCGAGGGTTTGGATCGCTTCCAACTCCCACATCCGGGTCATGGCGATGGCGAGTTCCGCCGTGACGCGCGTGTTATGATCCATCGAGGCTTTGAGATCCTCCATGTCCGGGATCATCTCGACCAGACGTTCCACTCGTTCGAGAGACTGTTCCGCCTCTGCGTGGCTGTTCTGCGCCGCCGCCGACATCACAGCACCTGTGGTTGCCCGGGTGGCCACGCCTTCAGCTCCCGGATTGCCGCTGGTGGCGATTTCGCGGAGAGAATCTTCGTCGAACCCTGCACTTGCCAGCGCCTGTTCCATCTGCGTGCGCATGGGCCCGGCATTGGGCCCGATGAGCGCGCTCCAATCGCCCGCTTGGATGCCTCGGATCAGGCCGGGGATGTCTTCGAAGTTGGCCTCAAGCAAGGTGTCGAGGTCCCCGCCCATGGCAAGCCCGAGGATGCTGCGCGGCCCGGTGAGCGAGGCATACATCTCGTTCAGCTGATCGAGCTGGCTTTGCAGCATGTCCAGTTGCTCCAACGCATTGTCCAGAAGATCCGTCTGGATCCCGAAATCCTGCAGCATCTGCTGAAGCTGACGGATTTCCTGGGCAATGTTCTGAGTGTCCACCGTGGGCACACCCTGTGCCGCGACAGGTCCGGTGACATTGAGGGCAAGCGCGAGAGCGATGCTACCGGCGAAAAGGGAACGGGGCAGGCGCAGGTTCAACGCAAATCCTCCTGACTGAAATCCATGTATTGCCGCTCGGCAGCTTGCGCTGCCGCCAAGGCGATCTGCGCGGCGCTGAGTGGCTCGGTTCGGGCGGCCTTGATCCGGGTCCGGATTGCGACCAGCCGGGCCAGTTCGGCCCGGGCATAGGTGTTGAGCGCGATGGCCTCGTGGAGATCCTCGGTCTCACCAATGCGGGTGATGATGTCCTGAACCCGCAGGGCGGCGGCACGGACCGAGACCAGCGAATAGTCGCCATAGACCCCTGCGCCGTGGGCCGAGAGGCTGAAACTCGCGTTGGCGAGGAGCACAGGGTCGATGGTGCCGAGCGCATCGATGCCGCCCACGGCCGCGAGGTAGCTGTTGTACTGCTGCGGGATCACCACGACATAGT